>NZ_JBSFTY010000041.1:0-79848 GCF_053591515.1 Streptomyces sp. NPDC003011 | reverse complement strand
AAACGCCCGGTTACATTCCGAACCCGGAAGCTAAGCCTTACAGCGCCGATGGTACTGCAGGGGGGACCCTGTGGGAGAGTAGGACGCCGCCGAACAATTCTTCAAAGGGTTGGACCCTGAACTTCGGTTCAGGGTCCAACCCTTTTTTGTTCTGCGTCACTTGAAGTTCACGTTGTGCAACCAGCATCCGAAGCATGGGTACTGCTGCAATGCTCAGGGCCGCCGGCGTCGGAGCCGGTGACGAGGTCGTCGTACCGGCCTTCGGGAACGTGGAGGTCGCCGAGGCCGTCGTGCTGGCCGGGGCGCTTCCGGTGTTCGCCGACATCGACCCGCTCACGTACTGCCTCGATCCGTCCGCCGTGGAGGCGGTCGTGACACCGCGGACGTCCGCCGTGGTCGTCGTACACCGCTTCGGGCGGCCGGCGGACATGGCGGGCCTGCTCGGGGTCGGGGAGCGGCACGGGCTGCTGGTGCTGCAGGAAGGGGAGTCCACGGCGCCGTACGACGAGGTCGCCCAGCGCAGGCAGCGGGCCGGCTATCTCGATGGGAAGCTGCGGGGGGTGCGCACGCCTGAGAGCGTTGTCGGACACACCTATCAGCAGTACGTCGTCCGTGTCCCGGGGAACGGGCGGCCGGACCGGGACGCCTTCGCCCGGGCCGTGCGGGCCCGGGGTGTCGAGTGCCGGGTGCCGGTGAAGACGCCCGTGCACCGGCTGCCGGAGTTCCGGCGGTGTGTGTCGCTGCCGGAGACCGAGCGGGCCGCTGACCAGACGCTGGCGCTGCCGGTGCACGCCTCTTTGACGAGGCGGGAGATGCATCGGATCGTGGGCGCGTGCAATGCGCTCGGAGGACTGCTGCAGCCCGCCTTTTGACGGCCTTGCGGTCTGGCGAGCGCAGTTGGGAGCACGGGTCCGTTCGGGGTATGATCTATCCCGTTGCCGCAGGGGAAATCCCGCAAGGCGACCGGCCCCTATAGCTCAGTCGGTAGAGCGTCTCCATGGTAAGGAGAAGGTCAACGGTTCGATTCCGTTTGGGGGCTCCAGACAAAAGGCCCTCACCCTTTCGGGTGGGGGCCTTTCGCATGTCCGCTGTCAGTCCTTCGGGAGGCCGAGGACGCGCATCGCCAGGATCGCCATGTCGTCGGAGGGGGCGTCCGAGGCGAAGCGCTCCACGGCGCGCATGATGCGGGCCGCCACCGCTCCCGCCGTGAGGCCCGTGCAGGTCGTGAGGACGTCCGCGAGGCCGTCGTCGCCCAGCATGCGGGTGCCCTCGCGGCGTTCGGTGACGCCGTCCGTGACACACAGGAGGACATCGCCGGGATCGAGCGTGACGTTCTGCTCGTACAGCTCCAGGTCGTCCATGACGCCGAGGAGCGGCTGGGGTTCGGCGGCCGGTTCGACCGTGCCGTCCTGGCGCAGGCGGAGCGGGAGGGGGTGGCCGGCGCAGACCACCTTCAGTTGGGCGCTGCCGTCCTCCTGAGGCCACAACTCGCCGTACAGGAGCGTCAGGAAGCGGCTGCGGGCGCCCTCGTCGAGGATCGCGGAGTTCAGGCGCTCCAGGACCGCCGGGCCGCTCAGGCCCTCGCGGGCCAGCAACCTCAGCGCGTGGCGGGCCAGGCCCGTGACCGCCGCCGCGTTCGGGCCCGTACCGCAGACGTCGCCGATGGCGAAGCCGTAGGCGCCGTCGCGGATGGGGAACACGTCGTAGAAGTCGCCGCCGACTTCGTTGCCTTCGCCGGCCGCGCGGTAGATGACCTCTACCTCGACGCCCTCGATCACCGGGAGCTCGGGCGGCAGGAGGCTGCGCTGGAGGGACTGGCTGATGGCCGTGCGCTCGGAGTAGAGGCGGGCGTTGTCGAGGGCGAGGGCGGCCCGGCGGCTCAAGTCCTCGGCCAGTTCCAGGATTTCCTGGCGGAAGTGTTCGTCGGTGGGCTTGCCCAGGGTCAGCATGCCGATGACCCGGTTGCGGGCCACGAGCGGCAGGACGACGGTCTCGCCGCCCACCGCCGACGCCGTGGCGAGCGTGGGGCCGATGCCCGAGGCGAGCTGGCGGGTCGGCCCGCCGTTCAGGCCCAGGCTGCGCATGGAGCTGCGCAGGGCCGCCTGGTGGGCCGCCTCGCCGGGCGCCGACCAGACACGGGCGCCGGGGGTCGGGACCGGATCCGGCGGGGGGACCTTCGAGAGCAGGGACTTGATGCCGTCGATCAGTTCCTCGTCCTCGTGCAGGACGTACGACAGATACGGATCGGAGGCCTGGTCGGCGATCGTGTAGACCGCGCACCAGGTGGCCAGGGTCGGGACCGTCATCTGGGCCATCAGGGCGAGGGTCTGGTCGCGGTCCAGGGTGCCGGCCAGCAGGTCGGAGGCCTCGACGAGGAAGCTCAGGGAGCCTCGGCGCAGGCGTTCGAGTTCGCCGAGGCGGGCGGACTCCACCGCCAGCGCGATGCGGTCGGCGGCGAACTGCAGGCGCAGGGCCTCCTCGTTCGAGTACCTGCCCGGGGCCTCCGCCGCGACACCGAGGGAGCCCGTGAGACGGCCCTCCACCTTCAGGGGGACCGTGACGACCGAGCGCATGCCGGTGCCGCTGAGCAGCGGTACGGCGCCCGGGACGGCCGTGAGGTCGTCATGGACGGCCGGCATGCGGGCCGAGCCGTAGCGGCCGGGGCCCGCCTCGACGGGGACGCGGGCGAAGCGCTGGCGGGCGGAGGGCAGGCCGGTGGAGGCGCGGACCTCCAACTCGGTTTCGTCGTCGGTGGCCAGCAGCAGGAACGCGGAGTCGGCGTCGAGCATGTCGCGGGCGCGTTCCACCGTGCGCTGGAGGAGGCCGTCGAGGTCGTCCGGGGCAGGGGAGCCGATGAACACCTCGAAGGGGTCGGTGCTCTGGCCGTCGGAGGTGGTGGACGTGTCGGAGGAGGGGACCCTGAGCGGCGTCTGCAGGACGGCGCGTTCGTGGTCGCGGACCAGGAGGCAGACCGTGGACGGCTCGCCGGTCGTGTCGCGCACGCGCAGGTGGGAGGCGTATACGGAGGTGACGCGACCGCTCGCGTCCCTGATGCCGTAACTGCCCTCCCAGCGGGAGAGCTGGAGGGCCTCCACGATGCCGGTGCTGGTGCCGGGGGTGTGCGGCCAGGCGGCGAGGTCGGTCAGGGGCTTGCCGATGACCTGCTCGGCGGCGTAGCCGAAGAGTTCCTCGCCGTCCTCGTTCCAGGACGTGATGGCGCCCGTACGGTCGATCTGGACGACGGCGACGCGGACGCGGCCGTCGGCGAGCGGCAGGAGGTCGACGGGCAGGGACGGGCCCGCGGCGCGGGTGCCCACCGGACGCTCGGGAAGGTCGAGTTGGAACCAGACCTGTTTGTTGGTGGGCGTGTACTCCACGCCCCAGCGGTTCGCCAGCGCCGCGCACAGCTGGAGACCGCGGCCGCCCTCGCGGTCGAGGTTGCCCATGTCGACGGCCTGGCCCTGGAGCGGGATCTCGCGCTCCGGATAGTGGTCGGCCACCTCGATCCGTACGCCGTCGTCACTGCGCAGGCACAGGACGTCCGCGGAGGTGCCCGCGTGCACCACGGCGTTCGTCACCAGTTCGCTGGTGAGGACGACGGCGTCGTCGATGATGTCGGCGAAACCCCAGCCCTGGAGGGTGTCGCGGACGAAGGAGCGGGCGCTCGCGACCGATCGCCCGACGGGCTCGAAGCTGGCGGCCGCGCGCGCGGTGATCACTGAACTCCTCGGCCGGTTGTCGACGTGCAGGGCTGCGGGGCCGGCCGGCTCGTGCCGCTGCTGCGGCAGGACGCCCGTCGGCCGGGGGTCCGGGGGCTGTCCCCCAGGGATCAGTCCGGTGGTCATGTGTGCGGCCGCCCCTCCGATGCCCGCTCGTTCTCGTGCCACCGCCCAGGCCGGACGGACCGGCGTGGCTGGACAGCCGCATGCAAGGTTACTTACCTTCCCCGTCCATGCGGATGCCGGTCACCAGTGTTTCCGTCGGAGGGTGTGCGGACGATGTGCGAAGCTGCCGAACTGTTATGGCCTGGTTCAGCCAGGGTGAAACACTGGGCAAGCTTCCGGTGAAGGTACTGGCAGGCTGAGTGCGATGTGCACACGGTGGGCAGCAGCCCCTGGCGCGGTCTGACAGCGTGGGCAGGATTGCCCAGCGGTAACTGGTACGCCGAGCAGCAGTTCCGAGCACAGCAGTAACGGTCGACCCCTGCGGGAGGGACACAGTGGAGTCTGGCGCAGCGACGCGGGGCACTAAGACGCGTGCGAAAGGCGGACAGTCCCCGAGTAACCGGCGCGAGACGCGCGGAGGGACCACTGAGGTGGACACGGCTTCCCTGAACCGACTGCTGGTGGCCCTCGTGGCGATGCGCGACGGGAACTTCCGAAAGCGGCTCACGGTCTCCGGCGACGGCGTGATGTCGGAGATTGCCGCGGTTTTCAACGAGGTGGCTGACCGCAATCTCCATTTGACGGGAGAATTGTCACGCGTGCGGCGCATGGTGGGGCGTGAGGGAAAACTCACGGAGCGGCTGGAAACAGGCGCCTCCGAGGGCTCCTGGGCGGCCGCCATCGACGCCTCGAACGCATTGGTCGACGATCTCGTGCGCCCTGTCTCCGAGGTCAGCCGGGTGCTGTCCGCGGTGGCGGAGGGCGATCTGTCGCCGCGTATGGAACTGCGGACACAGGCGCCGGACGGCACCGGGCATCCGTTGCGCGGGGAGTTCCTGAAGGTCGGGCGGACCGTCAACAACCTGGTCGACCAGTTGTCGACGTTCACCGACGAGGTCACGCGGGTGGCCAGCGAGGTGGGGACCGAGGGCAAGCTGGGCGGACAGGCCCGGGTGCGTGGTATGTCGGGTTCGTGGAAGGACCTGACCGAGTCCGTCAACACGATGGCGTACCGGCTGACGGCTCAGGTGCGGGACATCGCGCTGGTGACGACGGCGGTCGCCAAGGGTGACTTGTCCCGGAAGGTCACGGTTCACGTCGCCGGCGAGATGCTGGAGCTGAAGAACACCGTCAACACGATGGTGGACCAGCTGTCGTCGTTCTCCTCCGAGGTGACGCGCGTCGCACGCGAGGTCGGCGTCGAGGGCGAGCTGGGCGGTCAGGCGCAGGTCCCCGGTGTGGCCGGTGTGTGGAAGGACCTCACCGATTCGGTGAACCTGATGGCCGGCAACCTGACGGCCCAGGTGCGCGGGATCTCCCAGGTGACGACCGCGGTCGCCAGCGGTGACCTGTCGCAGAAGGTGACGGTCTCGGCGCGTGGCGAGGTCGCGCAGCTCGCCGACACGATCAACCAGATGACCGAGACGCTGCGCACGTTCGCCGACGAGGTCACACGGGTGGCCAACGAGGTCGGCGCGGAGGGGCGGCTCGGCGGGCAGGCGAACGTGCCGGGTGCGGCGGGAACCTGGAAGGACCTCACCGATTCGGTGAACACGGTCTTCCGGAACCTCACCATCCAGGTGCGGGACATCGCCGCCGTGACGACGGCCGTGGCCAGCGGTGACCTGTCCCAGAAGGTCACCGTGGACGTGGCCGGCGAGATGCTGGAGCTGAAGAACACCGTCAACGGGATGGTGGACCAGCTGTCCGCGTTCGGTGCCGAAGTGACGCGCGTGGCGCGCGAGGTCGGTGTCGAGGGTGAGCTCGGCGGCCAGGCGCAGGTGTCCGGGGCCGCCGGTACGTGGAAGGACCTCACGGACTCCGTCAACACCGCGTTCCGCAATCTCACCGGACAGGTGAGGAACATCGCCCAGGTCACGACGGCCGTGGCGAACGGTGACCTGTCCCAGAAGGTCACGGTGGACGTCTCCGGCGAGATGCTCCAGCTGAAGAACACCGTGAACACGATGGTGGACCAGCTGTCGGCCTTCGCCGACCAGGTGACGCGAATGGCCCGGGACGTGGGCACCGAGGGCCGGCTCGGCGGTCAGGCCGTGGTGCCGGGGGTGTCCGGTACGTGGAAGGAGCTCACCGACTCCGTCAACTTCATGGGCGGCAACCTCACCTCGCAGGTGCGGCAGATCGCACAGGTGACGACGGCGGTGGCCCGGGGTGACCTGTCGCAGAAGATCGACGTCGACGCGCGCGGCGAGATCCTGGAGCTGAAGAACACCATCAACACGATGGTGGACCAGCTGTCCGCCTTCGCCGACCAGGTGACCCGGGTGGCCCGCGAGGTGGGCACCGAGGGCCGGCTCGGCGGTCAGGCGCAGGTGCCCGGTGTCGCCGGTGTGTGGCGCGACCTCACCGACTCGGTGAACGGCATGGCGTCCAACCTGACCGGCCAGGTGCGCAACATCGCGCAGGTCGCCACGGCGGTGGCCCGGGGTGACCTGTCCCAGAAGATCACCGTGGACGCGCGCGGCGAGATCCTGGAGCTGAAGAACACCCTGAACACGATGGTGGACCAGCTGTCGTCGTTCGCCGAGGAGGTCACCCGGGTCGCCCGTGAGGTGGGTACGGAGGGCATCCTCGGCGGTCAGGCGGAGGTGCAGGGTGTCTCCGGCACCTGGAAGGACCTCACGCAGTCCGTGAACTTCATGGCGAACAACCTGACCATCCAGGTGCGCAACATCGCCGAGGTCACGACGGCCGTCGCCAAGGGCGACCTGTCGAAGAAGATCACCGTCGACGCGCGGGGCGAGATCCTCGAACTCGTCACCACGGTCAACACGATGGTCGACCAGTTGTCGTCGTTCGCCGAGCAGGTGACCCGGGTGGCCCGCGAGGTGGGCACCGAGGGCCAGCTGGGCGGTCAGGCGCGGGTGCCCGGTGTCACGGGCATCTGGAAGGACCTCAGCGACAACGTGAACCTGATGGCCAACAACCTGACCGTGCAGGTGCGCAACATCTCCCAGGTGGCCGCCGCGGTGGCCAACGGCGACCTGACACGGACGGTGACCATCGAGGCGCGCGGTGAGGTCGCGCAGCTCGCGGACACCTTCAACACCATGGTGAAGACGCTGAGCTCGTTCGCCGACCAGGTCACCAAGGTGGCCCGTGAGGTGGGCACGGACGGCATCCTGGGCGGTCAGGCGCGGGTGCCGGGTGTGGCGGGCACGTGGAAGGACCTCACCGAGTCGGTGAACCAGATGGCGTCCAACCTGACCGGCCAGGTGCGCAACATCGCCATGGTGACGACCGCCATCGCCAAGGGCGACCTGACGAAGAAGATCGACATCGACGCCCGGGGGGAGATCCTCGAGCTCAAGACGACGATCAATACGATGGTGGACCAGCTGTCGTCGTTCGCCGAGGAGGTCACCCGGGTGGCCCGCGAGGTGGGCACGGAAGGCCAGCTGGGCGGTCAGGCGCGGGTGCGGGACGTCGACGGCACCTGGCGCGACCTCACCGAGTCGGTGAACGAGATGGCCGGGAACCTGACCCGGCAGGTGCGCGCCATCGCGCGCGTGGCGACCGCGGTGACCCGCGGTGACCTGAACCTGAAGATCGACGTGGACGCGTCCGGGGAGATCCAGGAGCTCCAGGACTACATCAACAAGATGATCGCCAACCTGCGCGACACCACGATCGCCAACAAGGAGCAGGACTGGCTCAAGGGCAACCTGGCCCGCATCTCCGCGCTGATGCAGGGCCGCCGCGACCTGGCGGACGTGGCCTCGCTGATCATGAGCGAGCTGACGCCGGTGGTGTCCGCGCAGCACGGCGCGTTCTTCCTCGCGATGCCCCTGCTCGACGGCAAGGACATGAGCGCCGAGAGCGAGGACGCGTACGAGCTGCGCATGCTCGGGTCGTACGGCTACTCGATGGGCTCCATGCCGTCCTCGTTCCGGCCGGGTGAGGCGCTGATCGGGACGGCCGCCCAGGAGAAGCGCACGATCCTCGTGGAGAACGCGCCCAGCGGCTATCTGAAGATCTCCTCCGGGCTCGGAGAGGCGCCGCCCGCGCAGGTGATCGTCCTGCCGGTGCTGTTCGAGGGCAAGGTGCTCGGAGTCATCGAGCTGGCCTCCTTCACCCCGTTCACGCAGATCCAGAAGGACTTCCTCAACCAGATCGCCGAGATGATCGCGACCAGCGTCAACACCATCTCCGTCAACACCAAGACGGAGGTGCTGCTGAAGCAGTCGCAGGAGCTGACCGAGCAACTGCGGGAACGGTCGGCCGAGTTGGAGAACCGGCAGAAGGCCCTCCAGGCGTCCAACGCCGAACTGGAGGAGAAGGCGGAGCTGCTGGCCCAGCAGAACCGTGACATCGAGGTGAAGAACACCGAGATCGAGGAGGCGCGGCAGGTCCTGGAGGAGCGCGCCGAGCAGCTCGCCGTGTCGATGCGCTACAAGAGCGAGTTCCTCGCCAACATGTCGCACGAACTGCGGACGCCGCTCAACTCGCTGCTGATCCTGGCCAAGCTGCTCGCCGACAACGCCGAGGGGAATCTCTCCCCGAAGCAGGTCGAGTTCGCCGAAACGATCCACGGTGCCGGTTCCGACCTGCTCCAGCTGATCAACGACATCCTGGACCTGTCGAAGGTCGAGGCGGGCAAGATGGACGTCTCGCCGACCCGTATCGCGCTGGTCCAGCTCGTGGACTACGTGGAGGCCACCTTCCGGCCACTGACCGCGGAGAAGGGCCTCGACCTGTCGGTGCGGGTGTCGCCGGAGCTGCCCGCCACGCTGCACACCGACGAGCAGCGGCTGCTCCAGGTCCTGCGCAACCTGTTGTCCAACGCGGTGAAGTTCACCGACTCCGGGGCCGTCGAGCTGGTCATCCGGCCCGCCGGGCGGGAGGTGCCGATGGCGATCCGCGAGCAGCTGCTGGAGACGGGTTCGCTGCGCGACCCGAACGCCGGCCTGATCGCGTTCTCCGTGACGGACACCGGCATCGGGATCGCGGCCAGCAAGATGCGGGTGATCTTCGAGGCGTTCAAGCAGGCGGACGGGACGACGAGTCGCAAGTACGGCGGTACCGGCCTCGGGCTGTCGATCTCGCGGGAGATCGCCCAGCTGCTCGGCGGTGAGATCCACGCCCAGAGCGAGCCGGGACGGGGATCGACGTTCACGCTGTATCTGCCGCTGCACCCGAGCGAACTGCCCGCGCAGGGCTATCACCAGCTCGCGCCCGCCCTGGAGGCAGGAGACCCGGTGGCGTCCGCCTCGGGGCGGCAGGAACCGGCGGAGCTGTCCGACGTGGAGGCGGAGACGCCGGCCGAGGTGACCTCGTACCGGGAGACGCAGAACGGTGCCGCCGCGCTCTTCCGGCGCCGTCGCCGGCCCGTACAGGAGATCGAACAGCGGCACGCGCAGCTGGAGGGGTGGCCGACGGCCACGGAGCAGGAGACGGCGCCCAAGCCGCGCCGCGGCATCCGGTTCGGCGGGGAGAAGGTGCTGATCGTCGACGACGACATCCGCAACGTGTTCGCGCTGACCAGCGTCCTCGAACAGCACGGACTGTCCGTGCTGTACGCCGAGAACGGCCGTGAGGGCATCGAGGTCCTGGAGCAGCACGACGACGTGGCGGTCGTCCTGATGGACATCATGATGCCCGAGATGGACGGGTACGCGACGACCACGGCGATCCGCAGGATGCCGCAGTTCGCCGGGCTGCCGATCATCGCGCTGACCGCGAAGGCGATGAAGGGCGACCGGGAGAAGGCGATCGAGTCGGGCGCCTCCGACTACGTCACCAAGCCGGTCGACCCCGATCACCTGCTGGCGGTGATGGAGCAGTGGATGCGGGGGGAGTGACGATCCGGGGAGGGCTGCGAGGGGAGTGACGACCCGGGAGAGCGACGACGCGGGGGAAGTGGCGGTAACGGTCGGGCTTTGTTCAGACTTCGTGTCGATGCGGCGGGAACCTTCGACGGGTGAGCGGAGTTGCTGACTCTGAGTGGTGGAGGTCGTGTAGAAGCACGGGATTCGGGGAACCTTCTGGTCTTCCACCGCGTTTCTGCTACGTGCACAGTGACATCGCGGTGACAGGGTGTGGCGACAGGCGGGGTGCGGCTACGATGACCGGCACAAGGACGGGCGGCGCAAGGGAGCCGTCCCCGGGGACGGCGCCGGACGGTGTCACCCCCAGTCCTGCGGACAGGGGAGGCCCCACGCCGGGGCGAGGAGGGCGGGCCATGGTGCAGAAGGCCAAGATCCTCCTGGTCGATGACCGGCCGGAGAATCTGCTGGCGCTGGAGGCCATTCTCTCCGCGCTCGATCAGACGCTGGTGCGGGCATCGTCCGGGGAGGAAGCGCTCAAAGCACTGCTCACGGACGACTTCGCGGTGATTCTGCTGGATGTCCAGATGCCGGGCATGGACGGTTTCGAAACGGCCGCGCACATCAAGCGGCGGGAGCGGACCCGGGACATCCCGATCATCTTCCTCACCGCGATCAACCACGGACCGCACCACACCTTCCGCGGGTACGCGGCGGGTGCGGTCGACTACATCTCCAAGCCCTTCGATCCCTGGGTGCTGCGCGCGAAGGTCTCCGTCTTCGTTGAGCTGTACATGAAGAACTGTCAGCTGCGGGAGCAGGCCGCACTGCTGCGGCTCCAGCTGGAGGGCGGTGGCGGCAAGGCCGCGGCCGGCGAGGCCAAGGAGCCCGCGGGACTGCTCGCCGAACTGTCGGCGCGGCTCGCGGCCGTCGAGGAGCAGGCCGAAGCGCTGTCCAAGCAACTGGACGACGACTCCGCCGACGCGGCGGCGGTGGCCACGGCGGCCCATCTCGAACGCAAACTCACCGGGTTGCGGCGCGCACTGGACGCCCTGGAGCCGGGCACGGGGAGTTCTCCCTCGGTGTCCTCGCAGAACTGACCGCGCCGCGCAAACCGTCGCCTGACCCCCCGTACGACCGCGGACGTCGTCGCCATGTCCTGTGCCGGGCGGCGTCGCGCATGAGCGGGTGTCAGTTCGGCGCCCTCGTAAGAGCGACACGAACGGGTGAAGCAGTAAGCACACGTGTCCGCTGTCGTCTCCACCGGTAACCTCACACCTATGGCCTCACGTCCCTCCGCAGCCAAGAAGCCCGCCAAGAAGGCGGCCGCTCCCGCGAAGGCTCCGGCGAAGAAGGCCGTGGCGAAAAAGGCCCCCGCGAAGAAGGCGCCCGCCAAAAGGGCCACGGCGAGGAAAGCCGCGCCTGCCCGACCGGCGCCCAGCCCCACCGGAGGCGTCTACCGGCTCGTGCGCGCCCTGTGGCTGGGCCTCGCGCACGCTGTCGGCGCGGTGTTCCGCGGCATAGGGCAGGGCGCGAGGAACCTCGACCCCGCCCACCGCAAGGACGGCGTGGCGCTGCTGCTGCTCGCCCTCGGGCTGATCGTCGCCGCCGGCACCTGGTCCAGCCTGCGCGGACCCGTCGGTGACCTCGTCGAGATGCTGGTCACCGGCGCCTTCGGGCGGCTCGACCTGCTGGTGCCGATACTGCTCGCGGTCATCGCCGTCCGGTTCATCCGCCACCCGGAGCAGCCCGAGGCCAACGGGCGCATCGTGATCGGTCTGTCCGCGCTCGTCGTCGGCGTGCTCGGCCAGGTCCACATCGCCTGCGGCTCGCCCGCCCGCAGCGGTGGCATGCAGGCGATAAGGGACGCCGGCGGCCTCATCGGCTGGGGTGCGGCGACCCCGCTGACGTACACCATGGGCGAGGTCCTCGCCGTGCCGCTGCTCGTGCTGCTCACGGTCTTCGGACTGCTCGTCGTCACGGCGACCCCGGTCAACGCCATCCCGCAGCGGCTGCGGCTGCTGGGAGTGAAGCTCGGCCTCGTGCACGATCCCGTCCACCAGGAGTTCGGCGAGTTCGCCGAGGACGACGAGCGCTACGACGACCAGTGGCGCGAGGCGCTGCCCGCCCGCACCCGCAGGCGCTCTCCCGCGCCGGCGGAGTACGACCCCGACAGCGCGGAGCAGGAGGCGCTCACCAAGCGCCGTGGCCGCCCCCGGCGTTCCGCCGTGCCGCAGCCCGACATGAACCGTCCGCGGGACGCCGTGGACGTCGCCGCGGCTGCCGCCGCCGCGCTCGACGGAGCCGTCCTGCACGGCATGCCGCCCTCGCCGGTCGTCGCTGACCTCACCCAGGGGGTGAGCGCGGGGGACCGCGAGGAGACGACGCCGACGCCCACGCCGACTGCCGTCCCGGCACCGGCCGCCAGGCCGCGGCAGGAGAAGCTCGACACGCCCCGCAAGGGGGAGGTCCGGGACCTCACGAAGGCCCCGCCCAGCGTGCCGCGCGAGCTGCCGGCGCGTGCCGAGCAGCTCCAGCTGTCCGGCGACATCACCTACGCGCTGCCCTCGCTCGACCTCCTCACGCGCGGGGGCCCCGGCAAGGCGCGCAGCGCCGCCAACGACGCCGTGGTCGCCTCGCTCACGAACGTCTTCACCGAGTTCAAGGTCGACGCCGCCGTCACCGGTTTCACGCGCGGACCGACGGTCACGCGCTACGAGGTGGAGCTGGGCCCCGCCGTGAAGGTCGAGCGGATCACGGCGCTCGCCAAGAACATCGCGTACGCCGTCGCCAGCCCGGACGTGCGGATCATCAGCCCGATCCCCGGCAAGTCGGCCGTCGGCATCGAGATCCCGAACACCGACCGGGAGATGGTCAACCTCGGTGACGTGCTGCGGCTGGCCCAGTCCGCGGAGGACGACGACCCGATGCTGGTCGCCTTCGGCAAGGACGTCGAGGGCGGCTATGTCATGCACTCGCTGGCGAAGATGCCGCACATACTGGTCGCCGGCGCCACCGGTTCCGGCAAGTCGTCCTGCATCAACTGTCTGATCACCTCGATCATGATGCGGGCGACACCCGAGGACGTCCGGATGATCCTGGTCGACCCCAAGCGCGTCGAGCTGACCGCCTACGAGGGCATCCCGCACCTGATCACGCCGATCATCACCAACCCCAAGCGGGCCGCCGAGGCGCTCCAGTGGGTCGTACGGGAGATGGACCTGCGGTACGACGACCTCGCGGCGTACGGCTATCGCCACATCGACGACTTCAACCGCGCGGTGCGTGAGGGCAAGGTCAAGCCTCCGGAGGGCAGTGAGCGCGAGCTCCAGCCGTACCCCTACCTGCTGGTGATCGTCGACGAGCTCGCCGACCTGATGATGGTCGCGCCGCGGGACGTCGAGGACTCCATCGTGCGCATCACGCAGCTCGCGCGCGCGGCCGGCATCCACCTGGTGCTCGCCACGCAGCGGCCGTCGGTCGACGTCGTCACCGGTCTGATCAAGGCGAACGTGCCCTCGCGGCTCGCCTTCGCCACCTCCTCGCTCGCCGACTCGCGGGTCATCCTCGACCAGCCCGGCGCCGAAAAACTGATCGGCAAGGGCGACGGGCTGTTCCTGCCGATGGGAGCCAACAAGCCCACCCGTATGCAGGGCGCCTTCGTGACCGAGGAGGAGGTCGCGGTCGTCGTCCAGCACTGCAAGGACCAGATGGCGCCGGTCTTCCGGGACGACGTCACCGTGGGCACCAAGCAGAAGAAGGAGATCGACGAGGAGATCGGCGACGACCTCGACCTGCTGTGCCAGGCGGCCGAGCTCGTGGTCTCCACCCAGTTCGGGTCCACCTCGATGCTCCAGCGCAAGCTGCGGGTCGGGTTCGCGAAGGCCGGCCGGCTCATGGACCTCATGGAGTCCCGGGGGATCGTCGGACCGACCGAAGGCTCGAAGGCGCGTGACGTTCTTGTGAAGCCCGACGAGTTGGACGGCGTGCTCGCGGTGATCCGCGGGGAGGCTTAAAGGGAGCCCCGGCCGGGTGGTCGATCGTGACTCACCCGTAAGGGATCATTGAGCAACCGTTTCCCTTCCGCGTACGTCAAGTTGAGGGAAGCGACAAGCTGCTGCCCCGCCATCGGCGTGTCCGGCCATACCGATGGCGTACAAAGTGCCACCGCCCGGTTGCCCCACCCTTTCGTACCCCCCCTAGACTGAACCTCCAGCACAGGCGGCTAAAACGCTCGAAAGGCGCCCCCGTGTCCATCGGCAACTCCCCTGAAGACGAGCGTCCGTTCGAAGACGACCGTGAGGAAGCCCGCCTCTCGATCGGTCGTGCCCTCCAGCAGGCACGTATCGCTGCCGGGCTGACCGTCGACGACGTCAGTTCCGCCACTCGGGTGCGCATCGCCATCGTGCACGCCATCGAGGCGGACGACTTCGGTCCGTGCGGCGGAGACGTATACGCCCGCGGGCACATCCGGACCCTGGCCAAGGCCGTCCGCCTCGACCCCGCCCCGCTGCTCGCCCAGTACGACGACGACCACGGCGGCCGCCCCGCCCCGACGCCGGCCGCACCCCTGTTCGAGGCGGAACGCATTCGTCCGGAGCGGCGCGGGCCCAACTGGACCGCGGCCATGGTCGCCGCGATCGTCGCCGTCGTCGGGTTCGTCGCGTTCACCGCGTTCAAGGGCGGCGACGACTCGGGCTCGACGCAGGTCGCCGAGGGCTCCGAGCCCTCGACCGGCACCAGCGCCTCGCCCACCCCCAAGAACGGCAAGCCCGAAGACACGAAGCCCGAGCCCTCGGACAGCGCCATCGCCGCCGCGCCGCTGGACAAGGTGACCGTCCAGGTCAGCGCCGCCGACGGAAAGAGCTGGATCTCGGCCAAGGACCACAACGGCCGGATCCTGTTCGACGGACTGCTCAAGCAGGGCGAGTCCAAGACCTTCCAGGACAACGAGAAGGTCAACCTCGTCCTCGGTGACGCGGGCGCGATCCAGCTCTATGTGAACGGCAAGGAGATCGAGAACAACTTCCAGCCGGGAGCCGTCGAGCGGCTCACCTACACCAAGGGCGACCCCCAGGTCGGCTAGGACGGGGTGCGCACGAACGGGGTTGGCCAAGATCGGCCAACCCCGTCGACGTGGGGTGTCAGCGGGACGAAGTAGTCTTGAGCCCATGCCTGAACGCCGTACCGTCGCACTCGTCACCCTTGGCTGCGCCCGTAACGAGGTGGACTCGGAGGAGCTCGCAGGCCGCTTGGAGGCGGACGGCTGGGCCCTCGTGGAGGACGCCGCGGACGCGGACGTCGCCGTCGTCAACACATGCGGCTTCGTCGAGGCCGCCAAGAAGGACTCCGTCGACGCCCTCCTGGAGGCCAACGACCTCAAGGGGCATGGCAGAACCCAGGCCGTCGTGGCGGTGGGCTGCATGGCCGAGCGCTACGGCAAGGATCTCGCCGCGGCGCTCCCCGAGGCCGACGGCGTGCTCGGCTTCGACGACTACGCCGACATCTCCGACCGCCTGCAGACCATCCTGAACGGCGGCATCCACGCCTCGCACACGCCGCGCGACCGGCGCAAGCTGCTCCCGATCAGCCCCGCCGAGCGGCAGGAGTCGGCCACGTCCGTCGCGCTGCCGGGGCACGGGCCGGGCGCGGTGGAGGCCGAGGCCGCTCCCGCCGACCTTCCGGAGGGGCTCGCTCCGGCCTCCGGCCCCCGCTCACCCCTGCGCCGCCGCCTGGACGGCGCCCCGGTCGCCTCCGTGAAGCTCGCCTCCGGCTGCGACCGGCGCTGCACCTTCTGCGCCATCCCCTCCTTCCGCGGTTCCTTCATCTCGCGGCGCCCCTCGGACGTCCTGAACGAAACGCGGTGGCTGGCCGAGCAGGGCGTCAAGGAGATCATGCTGGTCTCCGAGAACAACACGTCGTACGGCAAGGACCTGGGCGACATCCGCCTGCTGGAGTCCCTGCTGCCGGAGCTCGCCGAGATCGACGGCATCGAGCGGGTGCGCGTCAGCTACCTCCAGCCGGCCGAGATGCGGCCCGGGCTGATCGACGTCCTGACGTCGACGCCGAAGGTCGCGCCCTACTTCGACCTGTCCTTCCAGCACTCCGCGCCCGGCGTGCTGCGCGCGATGCGGCGCTTCGGCGACACCGACCGCTTCCTGGAACTGCTCGACACCATCCGGAGCAAGGCTCCTCAGGCGGGCGTGCGCTCCAACTTCATCGTGGGGTTCCCCGGCGAGACCGAGGACGACCTGGCCGAGCTGGAGCGCTTCCTGGAGGGCGCGAGGCTGGATGCCATCGGTGTCTTCGGGTACTCCGACGAGGAGGGCACGGAAGCGGCGACGTACGAGAACAAGCTGCACGAGGACGTCGTCGCGGAGCGGCTCGCCCGGGTCTCCCGGCTGGCCGAGGAACTCGTCTCGCAGCGGTCCGAGGAGCGCGTGGGCGAGACCGTGCACGTGCTCGTGGAGTCGGTGGACGACGAGGGTGTCTACGGCCGGGGCGAGCACCAGGCACCGGAGACGGACGGCCAGGTGCTGCTCACGAGCGGCGAAGGACTGAGCGTCGGTCGTATGGTCGAGGCGAAGGTGGTCGGTACGGAAGGTGTCGACCTGGTGGCCGAGCCGCTGCAGGGCTCGCTCGCGTGTAGTGAGGAGGCGGGCAGATGACCGGAGTCCCGGCGTCCGCCCCGGGTGGCCCCGCCGCACAGGGCGCGGCCACGGGTGCGGCGGCCTCGGGTGCCCCGTCCGCGTCCGGTGCCGCCTCCGACGCTGTCTCCGGCCTCTCGGGCGCCGCTGTCTCCGGTGTTTCGGCCGTCCCCGCCTCGCCCGGTGTTTCCGCTGTGTCCGGTGTTTCCGGCTCTCCTGGTGTCTCGGAAGCTGCCCGTGTCTCTGGTGAGGGTGACAGTGACGGTGATGGTGTCGGCGCCAGTGGTGCCGAGTCCGGTGCCAAGTCATTGCGAGGCGGGAAACTGGCGGCGGCGGCCGTCAACGAGGCCAGCGTCTGGAACATCGCCAATCTGCTGACCATGCTCCGGCTGCTCCTCGTGCCCGGCTTCGTCGCGCTGATGCTGGCCGACGGCGGCTACGACCCGGCGTGGCGCTCGTTCGCCTGGGCGGCCTTCGCCGTCGCCATGATCACCGACCTGTTCGACGGGCATCTGGCCCGGACGTACAACCTCGTCACCGACTTCGGGAAGATCGCCGACCCCATCGCCGACAAGGCGATCATGGGGGCGGCGCTGATCTGTCTGTCGGCGCTCGGTGATCTGCCGTGGTGGGTGACGGGCGTCATCCTCGGCCGGGAACTCGGGATCACGCTGTTGCGTTTTCTCGTCATCCGGTACGGCGTCATCCCGGCGAGCCGCGGCGGCAAGCTGAAGACCCTCATCCAGGGCGTGGCGGTCGGGATGTACGTCCTGGCGCTGACGGGGTGGCTGGCCACCTTGAGGTTCTGGGTGATGGCGGCGGCGGTCGTGCTGACCGTGCTGACCGGACTCGACTATGTGAGACAGGCCATTGTGCTGCGCCGGCAGGGAATCGCCGAGCGCAAGGCGGCGTTGGAGGAGACGGAAGCGTGAGTTCCGCGGCCACCGAAGTGGTACGACTACTCACGGTGAGGGGTGAGACGCTCGCTGTCGCCGAGTCGCTCACCGGAGGGCTGGTCGCGGCCGAGGTCACGGCGGTCCCCGGAGCGTCCCGGGTCTTCCGGGGCTCGGTGACCGCCTACGCCACCGAACTCAAGCATCGGCTGCTGGGTGTCGACGCCGCCTTGCTGGCGGAGCACGGAGCGGTGGATCCGCAGGTCGCGGCCCGGATGGCGGCCGGAGTGCGCACAGCGCTCGGCGCCGACTGGGGTATCGCGACCACCGGAGTCGCCGGCCCGGAACCGCAGGACGGCAAGCCCGTCGGAACGGTTTTCGTGGCTGTCGACGGGCCGGCCGCACCGGATTCCGGGGTACGCGGTGGCGAGAAAGTGACCGCACTGCGGTTGAACGGCGACCGTGCGGAAATTCGTATGGAGAGTGTACGGAGCGTACTCGCACTGCTCCTTGAGGAGCTTGTGAGCGAACAGACCGGAAATGAGCGGGCACAGGATACGGAACGGAACGGGGGGTTTTGATGTTTGCAGCCCTGAGTGAACACGACATCGCTCCCCGCACGGCCGCGGCGCAAGGCGGTACGGTGGGGCGAGAAGGATGCGGCTACGCGGTCCGAGGAGGGAGCCACCGATGATTCTGCTCCGTCGCCTGCTGGGTGACGTGCTGCGTCGGCAGCGCCAGCGCCAGGGCCGTACTCTGCGCGAAGTCTCCTCGTCCGCCCGAGTCTCACTCGGCTATCTCTCCGAGGTGGAGCGGGGGCAGAAGGAGGCTTCCTCCGAGCTGCTCTCCGCCATCTGCGACGCGCTGGACGTACGGATGTCCGAGCTCATGCGGGAAGTGAGCGACGAACTCGCTCTCGCCGAGCTGGCCCAGTCTGCTGCGGCCACTCCCAGCGGATCTGTGACCACGCAGGTTCGCCCGATGCTGGGTTCCGTCTCGGTGACCGGTGTGCCACCGGAACGGGTGACCATCAAGGCGCCCGCCGAAGCGGTGGACGTGGTTGCCGCGTGACGTCACGCGCGTGTTGTGCGTGACCTGACGACGCACTGAAGACGTGTGCGAGGCCCCGGCCGGGGGCTCTTCGGATGATCTGGGAACAGGTGGTCTGGAGAGGCGCCGGTCGGGGCTTTCGTGCATCGTGGACCAGGCGACCGGGTGAAGGCCGCGACCGTTTGCCGTCGGTGCGCCCTCCCCGCGGGTGAGGACGGCGGGTACGGCGGTACGGCGGTCTGGCGCCGGGTTGGAGGTGTGGAGGTACATGGCACGGCCGGCAGTGCGCTGGGGGGCTTGCGGGGTTCCCAGGCCGCGGGTGGGCTGGAGGGCCTGGGGTGCCTTCAGCGCGTGCCTGGGGCTGGGGGCGCTGTGGTGGTGGTCTGTGGTGCGGCTTGCGCTGTCGCCGGACGCGGGGGCACTGGAGGGGGCGGTCGCGGCCGGGGGGTGGGGGCTGAGTCTGCTGCCGGTGCACTGCGTGTCGAAGGCGCGGGCCGTCGGGGCGGTCGCGACGGGGAGGTGGGCGCGGGCCTGGCGCGGGGTCGGGGATCGGGCGGTGGTGCCGGGCGGGGATGGCGCGGGGTCGGCGGGTGGGGCTTCGGCGGACGCGGGCGGTGCTGTCAGGAGTGCGTCGGGTGGGCTGCGCCGGAAGTGAGGGGCGGGTTTCGCCGGCGGCGTTTGGCGGGGCTGCTGGGGAATCGGGTGGCGTTACCACGGCATGGCCACCCCGCCGTTCGGACGGAGGATCTGGCCCGTGGTGAAGGCCGAGGCGTCGGAGGCCAGGTGGAGCACGGCGTGGGCGATGTCCTCCGGTTCGCCGACCCGGCCCAGCGGGGACATCCGGGCCATCAGCGCCTCGGTGTGCGCCTGCGCCTCGGGGTCATGGCGGTCGGTCATGGGGGTGCGGATCCAGCCCGGGGCGACCGCGTTGACGCGGATGCCGTGCCGGCCGACCTCGGTCGCCAGTGTCTTCGTCAACTGGACGACGGCCGCCTTGCTCGCGCCGTAGCAGAGCAGACCGGGGCCGCCGGTGTCCACGGCGCCCGACGCCATGGTGACGATGCTGCCCCTGACGTCCCCGGCCAGCATCAGACGGGCGGCCTCCTGGCAGGCGTACAGAACTCCCTTGAAATTGACGTTCAGTACCCGGTCGAGGTCCTCGTCCCGGGTCTCCAGTACCGGGCTGCTGTGCATGATTCCGGCGATCGCGGCCATCACGTCCAGGCGCCCGCAGGAGGTGACGGCCCGACGGAGCTGGTCGCGGTCGGTGACGTCGACGCGGTGGGCGTGGCAGATGCCGCCGGCGCCCTTGATGGTCCTCGCCGTCTCCTCCAGGCCGGGTGCGTCGAGGTCCGCGCAGTGCACGGCGGCACCGGCCTGGGCCAGCAGGACAGCTGAGGCGCGGCCGATTCCGCCGGCGGCGCCGGTGACGAAGGCGGTGCGTCCGGTGAGGTCGTACGCGCTGACGGCCATGAAGGGACGGTACGAGGGTTTCTGACGGGCCGTCAATTGCTGTGGGGCGGTCAGTCGTACGGGCCGGTGCGGGGCCGGGTCCGGGTCGCACGGCGGGCGCCCGGTGCCGGGGTGGGACCCGTCTGGCAGGTCGGGCACCAGTATGTGGGGCGTTCGCGGGAGCCGTCGCCCTGGTCGGCCACGCGAATGGGCGTGCGGCAGCGGAGGCAGGGGCGGGGTGCGCGGCCGTACACGAACAGGTCCTGGCCGCGGCGGCCCGTCGTGGCGCGGACCGGGCGGTCTCGGTTGACCTCCAGGAGCTTCTTGGCGAGCACGGGCAGGTACGCGGCGCGGTCGCCGGGGAGGGCGGCGACGGGGAGCCATGGGGTGACACCGAGGAGGAAGCAGAGCTCGCTCTTGTAGACGTTGCCGATGCCGGCGAGATTGCGCTGGTCGAGCAGGGCCTCGCCGAGGGGGCGGGCGGGATCGGCGAGGAGGTTGGCCAGGGCCTGGTCCGGGTCCCAGTCCGGGCCCAGGAGGTCGGGGCCGAGGTGGCCCACGGCGCGGTGCTCGTCGGCGGTGCGCAGGAGCTCCAGTACGGGGAGGCGGTAGCCGACCGCCGTGCGGTCGGCGGTGCCGAGGATCGCGCGGATCTGGTGGGTGGGGCCGCCGGTCCAGCGCTGGTCGTTGGAGAACACCTTCCAGGAGCCGTCCATCCGCAGGTGCGAGTGGAGGGTGAGGCCGCCCTCGACGCGGGTGAGCAGGTGCTTGCCGCGCGGGGTGACGTCCAGGACGGTGCGGCCGGTGAGGTCGGCGGTGGCGTACGTGGGGACGCGGAGGTCGCTCCGGGTCAGCACCTTGCCCGCGAGGGCGGTGTGCAGCCGCCTCGCGGCCTGCCAGACCGTGTCACCTTCGGGCATGGGTCAAGGGTGGCATGGGAGGGGGTGGCGCGGGCGGGGCTGACATGGGTGCGGGGTGGCGGTCGGTGGGGTGCGGTGGTGTGGGTGAGGACTCGGGCGCCCTGCCGGCGGGGCTCGGTGCGGGCTTCGCGGGTTCACGCTCGCAGGCGGAGGCCGCGGGGGGTGGCGATGAAACCCGCGCCTTCCAGCAGGGTGCCGATGGGCGACGTCAGGGCCGAGGCGCCGTTGACGCGCTCCACGGTGACCGTGCCGAGGGAGCCGGCTTTGGCGGCTGTGGCCAGGGACTCCGCGGCGGCGCGCAGGCGGGGGTCGTCGGTGCCGGTGCCGTCGGGGTGGGAGGGCCAGGCCAGCAGGGTCTTGCCGCCGCGTTCCATGTAGAGCGTCAGCTCGCCGTCGACGAGCACCACCAGGGAGCCCGCCTTGCGGCCCGGTTTGTGGCCGGCGCCGGTCGGGGGCTCCGGCCAGGGAAGGGCGGCACCGTACGCGTTCGCCGGATCGGCGGCGGCGAGGACCACGGCTCGGGAGTCGGGGGCGGGGCGGCGGTGGCCGGGGGCACCCGGGGCTCCGTACGGGGAGTCGAAGGCGGACCCGGATCTGGAACCGGAGTCTGGGCCGGTCGGTGGGGCGAGGTCGCGGGGGGACGTCCACTCGCTGCGCGAGGTGGAGGGCGGGAAGGGGGGCCAGTCGTCGCCGGAGCCGGGATCGGCGGGGGCGGTGCGGCCGGGGGCTGGGTCCTGCCCGTCGGTGGCGAAGGGGCCGGGTGTGGCGAAGGCGTCCGGGGAGAGGTGCGGGAGAGGGCCGAAGCTCTCGGGGGGGAAGTCGACGTACGGATCCGAGCCGTCGGGGGCGACGCCGGTGGCCCGGGCGAAGCCGTCGGCAGTGGCGCCCGGGCGGGGGGTGACGCCGTCGGGTGCGGTGCCTGCGTAGGGGGTGAAGCCGTCGGCCTGGGGTGGCGGCAGGGTTTCGCCGCGGTCGCGGGCGTTGGCCACCGCGCGGAGACGGTCGACCGCGCCGTCCATCGCGAACTGGGCGGCGCCGAGGCCCTCCACCACGTAGCCGCGGCGGGCCTGGCCGCTGTCCTCGAAGGCGGACAGGATGCGGTACACCGCCGAGAAGCCTCCTTCCACGCCCTCCGCGGAGACGGCTCCCCGGGTCACCACGCCGTGCCGGTCGAGGAGGACGCGGGCCAGGGCGTGGGCGCGGACCGTGGGGTCGGTCTCGCGGTCCGGGAGCAGGGACCAGCGGCCGGCGACGGTCGGTGGCCCGCTGCGGGACGCGGGGCGTGCGGCGGCGGTCAGCGAGCCGTAGCGCCCGCGCGGGATCGTGCGCTTGGCGCGGTGGGCGGTGGAGCCCGCGGTGCGGCCGGAACCCAGCAGGGAACGCATGGGTGCCAGCGTGTCGTTCGTGAGCCGACCGGACCAGGCCAGGTCCCAGAGGACGTCGGCCAGTTGGGGATCTGTGACGTCGGGGTGGGTGGTGGCGCGGACCTGGTCGGCGATCTGGCGGAAGAACAGGCCGTAGCCGCCGGAGAGAGCGTCCAGGACGGACTGGTGGAGCGCCGTCAGTTCCAGGGGGTGGGGCGGCGGGAGGAGCAGGGGGGCCGCATCGGCCAGGTAGAGGGAGACCCAGCCGTCCTTGCCGGGGAGGGAGCCCGCTCCGGCCCAGACGACCTCTCCGGCGGCGGTGAGTTCGTCGAGCATCGCGGGTGTGTAGTGCGCGACACGGGACGGCAGGACGAGTTTCTCCAGGGCGGACGCGGGTACGGAAGCGCCCTGCAACTGCTCCACTGCCCGCACCAGCCCGTCGATGCCGCGCAGGCCGTGGCCCTTGCCGATGTGCTGCCACTGAGGGAGGAACTGGGCGAGGGCGGGCGGCGGCACCGGTTCCAGTTCGTGGCGCAGGGCCGCCAGGGAACGGCGGCGGAGGCGGCGCAGGACCGTCGCGTCGCACCACTCCTGGCCGATCCCGGCCGGATGGAACTCGCCCTGCACGACCCTGCCGGTCGCCGCGAGCCGCTGGAGGGCGCCCTCGGTGACGGCCACGCCCAGGCCGAAGCGGTCCGCGGCCATGGCCGAGGTGAACGGGCCGTGGGTGCGGGCATAGCGCGCGAGGAGGTCGCCCAGCGGATCTTTGACGGGCTCCATGAACGCCTCCGGCACGCCGACCGGCAGGGCGGTGCCGAGCGCGTCGCGCAGACGGCCCGCGTCCTCGATCGTCGCCCAGTGGTCGGCGCCGGCGATACGGACGCGGATCACCCGGCGGGCGGCGGCCAGCTCCTCGGCCCACTGGGGCTCGGCGCCCCGCTCGGCCAGTTCGGCGGCCGTGAGCGGGCCGAGGAGGCGCAGGATGTCGGCAACGCCTTCGGCGTCCTTGACGCGACGGTCCTCGGTGAGCCACTGGAGCTCCCGCTCCAGCTCGGTCAGCACCTCGGCGTCGAGCAGTTCGCGCAGCTCCGCCTGGCCGAGCAGTTCCGCCAGCAGACGCGAGTCCAGGGAGAGGGCGGCGGCGCGGCGCTCGGCGAGCGGTGAGTCCCCCTCGTACAGGAACTGGGCGACGTATCCGAAGAGGAGGGAGCGGGCGAAGGGGGAGGGCTCGGGGGTGGTGACCTCGACCAGGCGCACCTTGCGGGACTCCAGGTCGCCCATCAGCTCGACCAGGCCGGGGACGTCGAAGACGTCCTGGAGGCACTCGCGGACGGCTTCCAGGACGATCGGGAACGAGCCGAACTCGCTGGCCACCTGGAGCAGTTGGGCGGCGCGCTGGCGCTGCTGCCAGAGCGGGGTTCGCTTGCCCGGGTTGCGGCGCGGCAGCAGCAGCGCGCGGGCGGCGCACTCGCGGAAACGGGACGCGAACAGGGCCGAGCCGCCGACCTGGTCGGTGACGACCTGGTCGACCTCGCCCTTGTCGAACACGACGTCCGCCGCGCCGACGGGTGCCTGCTCGGTGTCGAACGCCGTACCGGCCTTCATCGGCTCCTGGTCGAGCAGGTCCAGGCCCATGAGGTCGGCGTCGGGCAGCCGTAGGACGATGCCGTCGTCGGCGTGCATGACCTGGGCGTCCATGCCGTACCGCTCGGAGAGCTTGGCGCCGAGGGCCAGTGCCCACGGGGCGTGCACCTGGGCGCCGAAGGGGGAATGGACGACGACCCGCCAGTCGCCGAGTTCGTCGCGGAAGCGCTCCACGACGATCGTGCGGTCGTCCGGGATGTGGCCGCAGGCTTCCCGCTGCTCGTCCAGATAGGACAGCACGTTGTCCGCGGCCCAGGTGTCGAGGCCCGCGGCGAGCAGGCGGAGACGGGCGTCCTCCTTGGAGAGGGAGCCCACCTCGCGCAGGAACGCGCCCACCGCGCGGCCCAGTTCGAGGGGGCGGCCCAGCTGGTCGCCCTTCCAGAAGGGGAGCCTGCCCGGGACACCGGGCGCGGGAGTGACCAGGACGCGGTCGCGGGTGATGTCCTCGATCCGCCAGGAGCTGGTGCCGAGGGTGAAGACGTCGCCCACCCGGGACTCGTAGACCATCTCCTCGTCGAGTTCGCCGACCCGGCCGCCGCCCTTCTTCGGGTCGGAGCCGACCAGGAAGACGCCGAAGAGGCCGCGGTCGGGGATCGTGCCGCCGGAGGTGACGGCGAGGCGCTGGGCGCCGGGGCGGCCGGTGATCGTCCCGGCCACCCGGTCCCAGACCACGCGCGGGCGCAGCTCCGCGAAGGCGTCGGACGGGTAGCGGCCGGCGAGCATGTCGAGGACGGCCGTGAAGGCGGACTCGGGCAGCGAGGCGAAGGGGGCGGCCCGGCGGACCATGGCGAGCAGGTCGTCCAGCTGCCAGGTGTCCATCGAGGTCATCGCGACGATCTGCTGGGCCAGGACGTCCAGGGGGTTGGCCGGGACCTTCAGCGACTCGATGGAACCGGTGCGCATGCGTTCGGTGACGACCGCCGCTTGCACCAGGTCGCCGCGGTACTTCGGGAAGACCACACCGGTGGAGACGGCCCCCACCTGGTGTCCCGCACGGCCGACGCGCTGGAGGCCGGAGGCGACGGACGGCGGTGACTCGACCTGGATGACCAGGTCGACCGCGCCCATGTCGATGCCGAGTTCGAGGCTGGAGGTGGCGACCACGGCGGGGAGGCGGCCGGCTTTGAGGTCCTCCTCGACGAGGGCACGCTGCTCCTTGGAGACCGAGCCGTGGTGGGCGCGGGCGATGACCTGGGGTGCGCCCTGGGCCGCGCCCGAGCCGCCCATGAGCTGGGCGGGGGCGTGGTGTTCGTCCAGGGGCCGGCCGGTGGCTCGTTCGTAGGCGATCTCGTTGAGCCGGTTGCAGAGCCGCTCGGCGAGGCGGCGGGAGTTGGCGAACACGATCGTCGAGCGGTGGGCCTGGACGAGGTCGGTGATCCGCTCCTCGACGTGCGGCCAGATCGACGGGCGCTCCGCGCCCTCGGAGCCGTCGGCGACCGGGGAGCCGCCCAGTTCGCCGAGGTCCTCGACTGGGACGACGACCGAGAGGTCGAACTCCTTGCCAGACTTCGGCTGGACGATCTCCACCTTGCGGCGGGGCGAGAGGTAGCGGGCGACCTCGTCGACCGGGCGGACCGTCGCGGAGAGGCCGATACGCCGGGCCGGCCTCGGCAGGAGCTCGTCCAGGCGCTCCAGGGAGAGGGCCAGGTGGGCGCCGCGCTTGGTGCCGGCGACGGCGTGCACCTCGTCGAGGATCACCGTCTCGATGCCCGTCAGCGCCTCGCGGGTGGCCGAGGTCAGCATCAGGAACAGGGACTCCGGGGTGGTGATCAGGATGTCCGGGGGACGGGTGGACAAGGCGCGGCGCTCGGCGGCGGGGGTGTCGCCGGAGCGGATGCCGACCTTGATCTCCGGCTCGGGCAGGCCCCGGCGTACGGATTCCTGGCGGATGCCGGTGAGGGGACTGCGGAGGTTGCGCTCCACGTCGACGGCGAGGGCCTTGAGCGGGGAGACGTACAGGACGCGACAGCGCTTCCTGGGGTCGGCGGGTGGGGGTGTGGAGGCGAGCTGGTCGAGGGCGGCGAGGAAGGCGGCCAGGGTCTTGCCGGAACCGGTGGGGGCTACGACCAGCACGTCCGAGCCCGCCGCGATGGCCTGCCACGCGCCGGTCTGGGCGGCGGTGGGCGCGTCGAAGGCACCCGTGAACCAGCCGCGGGTCGCGGGGGAGAAGCCGTCCAGGGCTCGGTGTGCGGAGCTGACCATGTGTCCATCCTGCACCTCGGGACTGACAATGTGGTTGACCTGCGGGAACGGCTTGTCTGCGGGGCGGGTGGGGTGGTTGTGGGCGGCTGCGGGGCGTGCTGGGTCGGGTGGCGAGCCTGCGGGTTGCGGGGGTGGGCGTGTGGTGCCTGCGGCGGTCTGTGCGGGTGGGCGGGGGCGCGTGCAGCGCATCCGGTGGTGGTGGGGAGCGGGGCCGCGCCCCTTCCCGCCGTACGCGGCTGCCGCGTGCGCTGGGCGTGGACAGCCGTGGCGGACAATGGGGTCATGGCGGGTTCGGGTGAGCTGGCGCGGCACTGGCGGTACGCCGAGTTGCCCGGGGTCGATCTGTTGCGGGCGCGGTATGTGCGCAAGACCTTCGTGCGGCACACCCATGAGCAGTTCGTCATCGCCGCCATCGCCGACGGGGTCGAGGTCTTCCATCATCGTGGGGCCGATCAGTACGTAGGAGCCGGGGCGCTGGCACTGGTCAATCCGGACACGGCGCACACGGGGCGGGCCGGGGTGCCCGAGGGGTGGCGGTACGGGGCGGTGTATCCGTCGCCGGAGGTGGTGGCGGAGATCGCTGCCGAGACCACGGTGATCCGGGGGACGCCGGGGTTCGTCCGGCCGGTGCTGGACGATCCGTACGCCGTGGGACTGGTGCACCAGGTGCTGCGTGCGGCGGAGGAGGGGCACGCGCTGGCCGCCGACACGTTGTTGCGGGTTGCCGTGACGCGGTTGCTGCGGTTGAACGGTGGCGCGCTGCCGCAGCGGGACGTGCGGACGGCGGGTGCTCGGGTCGCGGCCCGCGCGCGGGCCGTGCTGGAGGAGCGGTTGGCCGAGCCGCCGACCCTGGAGCGGCTGGCCGGGGATCTGGGGACCAGTCCGTTCGCGTTGCTGCGGGCGTTCCGGGAGGCGTACGGGATGCCGCCGCATGCCTGGCTGACCGATGCGCGGGTGCGGCGGGCGCGGAGGCTGCTGGACGCGGGGACGACGCCCGCGGAGGCGGCCGTCGCGGTGGGGTTCACGGACCAGCCGCATCTGAACCGGCACTTCTCGCGGATCGTGGGTGTGCCTCCGGGGGCGTACCGGCGGGAGCGCAAGAACGTACAAGACGCGCGGCGGCGGCCGCTTCTATCCTCCGGGGCGTGGCAGAACAGATAGCTCTCGCAGACATACGTGACGGTGGACACAAACCCGACTCCGCCGTCGTCAGGGACGCACTCGGGGTCGGGGTGGCCGTGGGACTGTCCGGGTTCGCCTTCGGGGTGACCTCGGCAGGGAGCGGGCTCACGCTGTTGCAGACCTGCGCGCTCAGCCTCCTGGTGTTCACGGGCGCGTCGCAGTTCGCGTTGGTGGGAGCGCTCGCGGCGGGCGGGAATCCGCTGACCGCTGCCGCCGGGGCTTTCTTCCTCGGTGTGCGCAACGCCTTCTACGGGTTGCGGTTGTCGCAGTTGCTCGCCCTCCCGCGCGCGGTGCGGCCGTTCGCCGCCCAGTGGGTCATCGATGAGACGGCGGCGGTGGCGCTGGCTCAGCCCACGAGGCGGAGCGTGCGGATCGGGTTCGCCGTCACAGGGCTCAGCCTGTATGTGCTGTGGAACCTCACCACACTGCTCGGCGCGCTGGGTGCCGAGGCCATCGGGGACACCGACGCCTGGGGGCTCGACGCGGCCGGGCCCGCCGTCTTCCTGGCGCTGCTGGCGCCCATGCTGCGGACCGGGACGGAGCGGGCCGTCGCCGGGCTCGCGGTTCTGCTGGGGCTCGGCCTGCTGCCCGTGCTGCCCGCCGGGGTGCCCGTCCTGGCGGCCGCGCTCGCGGCGCCGGTCGTGCTGTGGGCGGAGGGGCGTCGTAGGGGCGACGGGGGCCGGGGCGACGCTCAGGAGGGTGACCGTTGAACGTCTGGATCGCCATCGGAGTGACCGCTCTCGGGTGCTACGTCGTCAAGCTCGTCGGGCTGCTCGTGCCCGCCGGTGCCCTTGAGCGACCTCTCGTCAGGCGTCTCGCCGCGCTGCTGCCCGTAGCGCTGCTGGCCGCTCTCACGGCCCAGCAGACGTTCGCCGACGGGCGCGAGCTGGTGATCGACGCACGGGCCGCGGGACTCGCCGCCGCCGCCGTGGCGCTGGCCTTGCGGGCGCCCTTCCTACTCGTCGTGGCCGCCGCGGTGGGAGTGACCGCCGGGGTGCGGGCGATGAGCGGCTGAGCCGCCGTCCCGGGTCTGTCCCGCCGCAGGTGTGCCCGCGTACCTCGTGGGCCGTGTGACAGGGCTCGCGAAACCGGCGCGGCCCGGGGAGGAGGCGGTGCCGGTCGAACCCGTGGTGGACTGCCGGAGCCGTCCAGGCGGCTTGGCACGCCGTCGCCGGGACCGGCCTGGGGAGGGGGCAGCCCTGGAGGCCGAGCAGTATGTACGCGGAAGGTGTGCTCTCCGGTGTGCGGCTGCTCGCCGGGCCGGCTCGGCCTCTACGGTTCACCTGGTGCTGGGGCTGGTGCTGGGGCTGGTGCTGGTGCTGGTGCTGGTTCCGCGCCTGTGCCGCGCCTCCGTCCTGGCAGCAGGACCACGGGCGCTGCGCGCCGTGCTGGTGTGGCGCGCGACGCGGACGACGGGCGGGACTCGTCCGGAGGCCGCGGTGCCTCCGGTCCGGCGGCCGCGGTGCCTCAATGCAGGGGACGGCCATACGCGTGCAAGGTGCGCAGCGCCTCGATCGTCAGCATGGGGCGGGCCTCCAGGGCCGTGCCCGGAGCCCACTGGCGCCAGCGGATCGGCCAGCCGCCGTCCTCCTGCTGTGCGCCGGCCAGGAAGTCCAGGGAGCGGGCCATCTCGTCGTCCGTGAACCACGCGCGCGCGAGTGAGTCCGGCGTCCGCGCGTAGTCGTACGGGAAGTGGTGCTCCCCGGGGGCGTAACCGGGCGCGACCGGGTACGCGTCGAGGCGGTCCGGGTCCAGCACCGCGAGCCGGTGCTCGCGCACCAGACGGCCCAGACGGTCGGCGGCCGCCTCCGCGCGCGGGCGGTCGGGAACGGAGTCCAGGAAGGTCACGGCGGCCTGGATCTCGTACGGATGGGACTGCTTCAGGGACTCGACCGCCTGCCAGCAGAAGTCCGTCGCCCGGAACAGCCAGGCGTGCCACACCTCGTTGCGGTGCAGGAGACCCACCACCGGTCCGGTGGCGAGGAGTTCGCTCGGCGGGTCGTCCAGGATCGGGATGAAAGGGGCCGCCGGGTAGCCGCGCTGACTGGGGTGGATCGCCGGCAGGGCACCGTCCGGGGTGGTCACGGAGGTCAGATAGCGGCACACGCGCTCCACGCGCTGGCCGCCGCAGCGTCCGATGGCGTCCAGGACCCGCAGGGCGTGACCGGTGTGCAGCGGCTGGCTGACCGGGCCGCGCAGGTCGGGCTCCAGCGCGTGACCGTACCCGCCGTCCGCGTTGCGGTAGGCGTCCAGCGCCGTCTCCACCGGGTCGGCGTCCGCGCTCAGGAAGTGGTACGCGAAAAGACGCTGTTCCAGCACGCGCGCGGTGAGCCAGACGAAGCGCTCGGCGCGGGCGAGCGGGGAGTGCGCCGGGGGCGTCTGGGGGAGTGGGGAAGCTCCTGATTCGGCCATGCGTCAGACCGTAGGACGGAAAGCGGTCTCGGCAAGTGGTCCCGGCTCAGGCCCACCCTCAGGGGCGGGATACTGGAGTCATGCGGTTGACGGTCTTCTGGCAGCGGATGGCGGATCACTTCGGTCCGGGCTACGCCGACACCTTCGCGCGCGACCACGTGATGACGGAACTCGGCGGGAGGACGGTGCACGAGGCGCTGAACGCGGGCTGGGACGCCAAGGACGTGTGGCGTGTGATCTGCACCGTGATGAACGTTCCGCGCGAGAGGCACTGATCGGTCACAAGATCGCAGCACGGCAGCGGATTGTCGGTCACGTGGGCGAGACTTGCACCGTGGCACCCACTGACGAGACCGAACAGGTCACCCAGCCCGCATCGCCGTTCGGCGCGACCCCGCCCAACCGGCCCCCGGCCGCCGGCGCCGCCGGGCCGAACGCGCGCATGCCACGCTGGCTGCCGCGTGCCATGGTGCTCGCCCTCGCCCTCGTCGCCGTGTTCCAGCTGGGCAGTTGGGCCTTTCACCAGCTCACGGGTCTGCTGATCAACGTCCTCATCGCGTTCTTCCTGGCCCTGGCCATCGAACCCGCGGTGAGCTGGATGGCCTCGCGCGGCATGCGCAGGGGGCTGGCCACCGGAATCGTCTTCCTCGGCCTGCTGATCGTCGCCGCGGGCTTCGTCACACTGCTCGGCTCCATGCTCGCGGGCCAGATCATCAAGATCGTCGAGGACTTCCCGAACTATCTCGACTCGGTCATCAGCTGGATCAACGCCCACTTCAAGACCGAGTTGAGACGGGTGGACGTCCAAGAGGGGCTGCTGCGCTCCGACTGGCTGCGCAACTACGTCCAGAACAGCGCCACCGGCGTCCTGGACGTGTCCGCCCAGGTACTCGGCGGGCTGTTCCAGCTGCTCACGATCGCGCTCTTCTCGTTCTACTTCGCCGCGGACGGGCCCCGGCTGCGCCGCGCGCTCTGCTCCGTCCTGCCGCCCGCCAAGCAGGCCGAGGTACTGCGCGCGTGGGAGATCGCCGTGAACAAGACCGGCGGCTACATCTACTCGCGCGGTCTGATGGCGCTCATCTCCGGAGTCGCGCACTACGTTCTGCTGGAGGTGCTGAGCGTGCCGTACGCGCCCGTGCTCGCCGTGTGGGTGGGGCTCGTCTCGCAGTTCATCCCCACCATCGGCACGTACCTCGCGGGCGCCCTGCCCATGCTGATCGCCTTCACGGTCGACCCCTGGTACGCGCTGTGGGTGCTGATCTTCGTGGTGATCTACCAGCAGTTCGAGAACTACGTGCTGCAGCCCAAGCTGACCTCGAAGACCGTCGACATCCACCCCGCGGTCGCCTTCGGCTCGGTCATCGCAGGCACCGCCCTCCTCGGCGCGGTCGGCGCGCTGATCGCCATCCCGGCGATCGCCACGCTCCAGGCCTTCCTGGGGGCGTACGTGAAGCGGTACGACGTCACGGACGACCCCCGGGTGCACGGGCACCGCAGGCGGGGGACCGGGCAGGGGCTGCTGACGCGTGCTCGCGGGCTGTGGGGGCGACCCGAGGCGCGGGCCACGGACGACGGCTCCTCCCGGGGCGGGACGTGAGACCGGCCGCTGTGTGAAGGCCGGTCAGCCAGGCCCGCGTTCCCTCGCACGGCAACGGGGCCGCGGCCCGGATGACGACCGGATCGGTGAGGGCGACGCCGGATCGGTGAGGAGACGAGCGGATCCGTGAGGGCGGCGGGCTCGGCGACGGCCGGGGGACCGTGTGTGCCGGGTCCTGTGACGCCGGACAGTCATGTCCCAAGCCCTTTGCGAGGCCCGGCGCGACCCCGGAGGCCTGAGAAGCCCGAGAGGCGCTGAGAGGCCTTGTGAGGCCCGCGGGAATGTCCCGACCGGGTGTCGGCTCGGCCGACGGCGGTTGCCGCGCATCCGCAGCAGAGGCAGCAGGTGCTGGAAGACCCGGGAGTGCCGAGTGGTGCGCTTGACACGAAAATCGAACATCTATTCTGATGGAGGCTCCGGTGAGGCTCTCGATGGGGACTTCGGTACGGTTCGAACGGAAAAGTACCTGAGTTATCCACAGGCCGGACGAGCGTCGAGGCCCATTGTCAGTGGCAGGCGTTAGCGTCTTTGACGTGAAGCGATCGACTCAAGCAAATCGGGTGGAACCCATGGCAGGTACCGACCGCGAGAAGGCCCTGGATGCCGCACTCGCACAGATTGAACGGCAATTCGGCAAGGGCGCGGTCATGCGCATGGGCGACCGGACGAGGGAGCCCATCGAGGTCATCCCCACCGGGTCGACCGCGCTCGACGTGGCCCTCGGCGTCGGCGGCCTGCCGCGCGGCCGTGTCATCGAGGTCTACGGACCGGAGTCCTCCGGCAAGACGACCCTGACCCTGCACGCGGTGGCGAACGCCCAGAAGGCCGGCGGCACGGTCGCGTTCGTGGACGCGGAGCACGCCCTCGACCCCGAGTACGCGCAGAAGCTCGGCGTCGACATCGACAACCTGCTCCTGTCCCAGCCGGACAACGGTGAGCAGGCCCTGGAGATCGTGGACATGCTCGTCCGCTCCGGCGCCCTCGACCTGATCGTCATCGACTCCGTCGCGGCGCTCGTCCCGCGCGCGGAGATCGAGGGCGAGATGGGCGACAGCCACGTCGGTCTGCAGGCCCGTCTGATGAGCCAGGCCCTGCGGAAGATCACCAGCGCACTCAACCAGTCCAAGACCACCGCGATCTTCATCAACCAGCTCCGCGAGAAGATCGGCGTGATGTTCGGCTCCCCGGAGACCACGACCGGTGGCCGGGCCCTGAAGTTCTACGCCTCGGTGCGGCTCGACATCCGGCGCATCGAGACGCTGAAGGACGGCACCGACGCGGTCGGCAACCGCACCCGCGTCAAGGTCGTCAAGAACAAGGTCGCGCCGCCCTTCAAGCAGGCCGAGTTCGACATCCTCTACGGCCACGGCATCAGCCGCGAAGGCGGCCTGATCGACATGGGCGTGGAGAACGGCTTCGTCCGCAAGGCCGGCGCCTGGTACACGTACGAGGGCGACCAGCTCGGCCAGGGCAAGGAGAACGCGCGCAACTTCCTGAGGGACAACCCCGACCTGGCCAACGAGATCGAGAAGAGGATCAAGGAGAAGCTGGGCGTCGGGGTACGGCCGGAACCGGCGGCCGAGCCGGGCGCCGACGCCGCGGTCTCCGCCCCCGCGGACGACGCCGTGAAGACGGTGCCCGTCCCGGCGGTGGCCAAGGCGGCCAAGACCAAGGCCACGGCAGCCAAGAGCTGACCCGTGACAAGGCGAACCGACTGGGCGGAGTACGCCTACCCCGATGCCCCGCGTGAGCGGGGCGGAACAGGCGCCAGGGGCTCCGCCGACCCGGGCGGCGGCGACCCGGCCCACGGCATGGACGGGGGCCACGCCCGCATGACGTCGTACGACACGAGTGGGTCGTACGACAGCGAGGCGGGCGGTGGCCGATGGCCGGGCGGGCTGGAGGACGGGCCGGACGGGGGCTCGGCGTTCGGTGCCGATGTGCCGGTCGGCGGCTCGCGCTCCAGAAATGGGGCTCGTGGCGCGGGCGGCTCACGCGGGCGCCGTCGACGCGGTCGCGCGGAGCCGTCCGGTGAGGACGGAGGTTCCTCCTTCTCGTCGAGGGCCGGGAAGGAGGAACCTCCAGCGGACCCGGTCGAGCGGGCACGGGCCATCTGCCTGCGCCTGCTCACCGGGACCCCGCGCACGCGGAAGCAGCTCGCGGACGCCCTGCGCAAGCGGGAGATCCCCGACGACGCCGCCGAGGAGGTGCTGTCACGGTTCGAAGAGGTCGGCCTGATCAACGACAGCGCGTTCGCGGAAGCGTGGGTGGAGTCCCGGCATCACGGCAGAGGGCTGGCCCGGCGCGCGCTCGTCCAGGAACTGCGGACCAAAGGCGTCGACGCGACGCTGATCGACGCAGCCATGACACAGCTCGACTCCGAGCAGGAAGAGGCGACCGCGCGCGAGCTCGTCGCCCGCAAGCTGCGCTCCACCCGAGGCCTCGACCGGGACAAGCGACTTCGCCGCCTCGCGGGCATGCTGGCCCGCAAGGGCTATCCCGAGGGCATGGCACTGAGGGTCGTCCGGCAGGCGCTCGAGGACGAGGGCGAGGAGACGGAGTTCCTCGCGGACGAAGAGCCCTGAGCGGCGTCGGGAACGGAGCGGCGTCGGGTTCTGAACGGCGTCGCCGAGCGCCGCACGCCCGGCTCCTTCGCCTACGACGCGGTCACCGGAAGTCCCGCCGCCTTCCACGCCTGGAACCCGCCCACTAGATCAGTAGCCCGACGCAGGCCCAAACGGTGCAGGGACACGGCCGCCAGACTGGAGGCGTACCCCTCGTTGCAGACGACCACGACCCGCAGGTCGTGGCTGGTGGCCTCGGGGGCACGGTGGCTGCCCTGCGGATCGAGGCGCCACTCCAGCTCGTTGCGTTCGACGACGAGGGCGCCGGGGATCAGCCCGTCCCGCTCCCGCAGGGCCGCGTACCGGATGTCCACCAGCAGCGCGTCCCCGGCCCGGACGGCGTCGTACGCCTCCCGCGCCTCGATCCGCCGGTAGCCCTCGCGCACCCGTTCCAGCAACTCGTCGATCCCGGCCGGCCGGTCGCCGGCCTCGCCCGACCCCGGCACCTGTGCCTGTGCTCCTCCCACCTCTGACAGGCCGGCCACACCGATCCCCTCCAGCCCCGCACCGCTCACTCCCGGCGCCCCCGCCCCGCTCACTGCCAGTCCTCCGGACGCTCGACCTGCTCCAGCCGAAGGATCGGCCCGCTGCGGCTGTAGCGGCGGATCTGCGGCAGGGGCGGGTAGTAGGCGTGGACGGAGATCGCGTGCCGTTCGGTGGACTCGTTGAGCACCTCGTGGACGTGGTGGCGGCCGAAGGCGCGGCCCTGTCCGGTCGGCAGCCGACGCTCCCGGTCCACGCCGTCCGTCAGTTCCAGGGTCTTCCAGCCGTCGGTGGGCAGCCGGGCGGCGAGGGAGTGCTCTTTGAGTTCACCGGCCGCGGTCACGAAGGCGCCGACCGAGTCGGCGTGGTCGTGCCAGCCCGTGCCGCTGCCGGGCGGCCAGCCGATCAGCCAGGCCTCACTGCCGCCGGGCCCTTCCAGCCGCACCCAGGTGCGGCCCTCCGGATCGAGTGGCAGCGAGTCGATCAGCTCGGCGTCGGCGGCCGTACGCCGGACGAAGTCGAGAAGGTCCGCCTGTGTGGGGGCGGAACCAGCGGACACTGGGGAGACAGCGGAAACAGCGGGGGAGGAAGACACGGGCACCGTCCTGAAGGGCGTTCGCATGGGGGCGCGCGGCAGCACGGAAGGGGCGCGCGCGGGAAGTGAGAAGCGACGTCAGCAGGACGGGCGACACACGCAGCCTGCATAGCGGACGAGGTCCATATGGACCCTCCGCCACAGGTGCACACAGGTGTCGGTCACGATCCGGAGTACACCACGCGGGTGCGGACCGGTCAACTCACCGTCACTATGCGGACGCGCAGTGACCCCAAGGACGATGCACACGCGTACGTCACCGCGTACGTCACCGCGAACGGGCGCCCATCCCGGCACCCGCCCCCGCCCCCGCTCCCGCTTCCGCCCCCGCCTCGACCGGCCCGCCGAGCACCGCCTCCGCCGCCGCGTACAGGTCGGCCGGCCGGACCCCGCTCAACGCCGTCACCAGGTGACCGTCGGGCCGTACGAGAAGGACGGTGTGGGGGGCCGCGCCCGGGTACTCCTCGGCGACCAGCAGCTCGGCGGTGTGCGGCAGTGCGGTCACCGCCGCGGCCAGCCGGGGCATGATTCCGGCGGTCACCCAGTGCTTGCGTTCCCAGACGCCGGTGCCCGGTGCGATGAGGACGACGAGGAGGGCGCCGCGGCCGAGGCGGTCCCGCAGCCGTACGAAGGAGCCGTCCTCCGCCGTGACCCGCACATCGGTGACGGGCGCGCCGGGCTCCGTGTCGACCGGGATCTCGCCTTCGAGGTGTCGGGGCGCGAGCGGTGAGTCGGCGTACGCCCCCGGCGCACCGAGGACTCCGCGCCCCAAGTGACCGTCCGTGAGCAGTGCGTCGTCGCCGCGGGCCGAGCCGGGGACGTACGCGCGCAGGCCGGCGCCGCCGCGCAGCAGCGGCAGCGCCTGGTCGGCGGCGCGCAGCCGGGCGGCGACGACCGCGCGCCGCTCCGCCTGGTAGCTGTCGAGCAGCGCCTCGTGCGGGCCGTGGTGCCAGGCCAGCGCCAGCTTCCAGGCGAGGTTGTCGGCGTCCCTCAGCCCCTCGTCGAGGCCCTGGGTGCCGAGTGCGCCGAGCAGGTGTGCCGCGTCCCCGGCGAGGAAGACCCGGCCCACGCGCCAGCGGCGGGCCAGCCGGTGGTGGACGATGTGAACGCCGGTGTCGAGGAGCTCGTACGGCGGGGTCGGACCGCCGGTCCAGCCCGCCAGGGTCTCCCGGACGCGGGCCACCAGCAGCTCGGGCGTGACCAGATCCTTGCCCGGCGGCAGCAGCCAGTCGAGGCGCCACACCCCTTCCGGCAGAGGGCGCCCGGTGATCTCGCCGGCGGAGGGGCCGGAGGTGCGCCACGGGGGCATGCGGTGGAGCAACGCCTCGCCGGGGCGCGGAAGTTCCGTGCGCAGAGCCGCGACCGCGTGCCGCTCCACCGCCGTACGGCCCGGGAAGCGGATGTCCTGGAGCTTGCGGACGGTCGAGCGCGGGCCGTCGCAGCCGACCAGGTAACTGCCGCGCCACCAGGTGCCCTCGGGGCCGCGGGTGTGGGCGGTGACGCCCGAGGGTTCCTGTTCGACACCGTCGAGACGGCTCCGCACGGCGATCCTGACGAGCCGTTCGCGGGCGAGGGCCGCGCGCAGGGCGCCGGTCAGCACATGCTGGGCGATGTGCAGCGGGGCGGGACCGGCGTCGACGGCCGGCTGCGCCTCGGGGCCGGTGTCGGTGGCGCCGAACGTGACCTCGCGCATCACCTGCTTGCGCCGCAGCGACCGCCATCCGGCCCAGTGGACGCCGGCTCCGGCGAGCGGCACACCGGTCAGGCGTTCCAGCAGGGCGGCGGTGTCCTCGCGCAGCACCACCGTGCGCGCGAGACGCGGTTCGTCCTTGCCCGGCCCCTCGTCGAGGACGACGGAGGGCACCTCCTGACGCGCCAGCGCCAGGGCGAGCGTGAGCCCGACGGGCCCCGCTCCGACGATGATCACCGGGTCCACGGCGTGGCGCCCCCTGCCCGCAGCGGTGTCCTTGGGGACGTGGGTGAACAGGACGTTGGAGCAGGGTGCACGATCACAGAACGTATGCAACCCATTGCCGAAGCTTGCGTCAAGTGACGGAGGGCAGTGGCGATCATGCCACTGCCCTCCGTGCCGTTCACACCACCGGACTGCCTGTCAGAACGCGCCCCCGCCACCGCCGCCGGTGTTCTCACCGGTTCCGAAAGCGCCGCGCACCGCCGCGGGGTTCATCTCCACCGTGTCCTCACCGAGGACCGCGCCCGTGCTCTTCTTGCTGCGCCGCAGCCTCCCCTCCAGCCAGCTCGCGAAGGAGGTGAGGATGAAGTTGAGCAGGATGTAGAGGACCGCCACCACGACGAAGCTCTGCACGACGTTGGCGTAGTTGGCGGCGAGTGTGCCGCGCGTGTTGAGCAGCTCGGTGAAGCCGATCATCACGCCGCCCAGCGCGGTGTCCTTCACGATGACCACGAGCTGGCTGACGATGGCCGGCAGCATCGCGGTGACGGCCTGCGGCAGCAGGACGTTGGTCATCGTCTGGCCCTTGCGCAGGCCGACCGCCATCGCGGCCTCCGACTGGCCCTTGGGCAGGGACAGGATGCCGGCCCGCACGATCTCGGCGAGGACGGACGCGTTGTAGAGCACCAGGCCGGTGATGACGGCGTAGAGCGGACGCTGTTCGCTGGTGACGTTCGTGTAGCGGTCGTAGAACTCGTTGGCGAACAGCATCAGCAGCAGGACCGGGATCGCCCGGAAGAACTCGACCACCACGCCGGCCGGACCCCGGACCCACCGGTGGTCGGAGAGGCGCGAGATGCCGAAGAACGCGCCCAGCGGAAGGGCGATCACCATGGCCAGTGCCGCGGCCTTCAGCGTGTTGGCCAGGCCCGGGAGCAGATAGGTCGTCCAGGCCTGGGACTCGGTGAACGGCTTCCACAGGGCCCACCTCAGCTGGCCCTTCTCGTCCATGGTCTGCCAGATCCACCACAGGAACAGGGCGAGCAGGACGAAGAAGACCACGGAGAAGACCACGTTGCGCCGTTTGGCGCGAGGGCCGGGAGTGTCATACAGAATGGAGGTCATCGCTTCACCGCCAGTCGCTTGCTCAGCCAGCCGAGGATGAGGCCGGTGGGCAGGGTCAGTACCACGAACCCGAGGGCGAAGACCGCGCCGATGGCCAGCGTCTGTGCCTCGTTCTCGATCATTTCCTTCATCAGGAGGGCAGCCTCCGCGACGCCGATCGCGGCCGCCACCGTGGTGTTCTTGGTCAGTGCGATCAACACGTTGGCCAGGGGGCCGATGACCGAGCGCAAGGCCTGCGGCAGGACGATCAGGCTCAACACCTGCCGGAAGCTCAGCCCGATGGCGCGGGCCGCCTCGGCCTGACCGACCGGCACGGTGTTGATGCCGGAGCGGATCGCCTCGCAGACGAACGCGGCGGTGTAGGCGGCGAGCCCGAGCACGGCCAGCCGGAAGCCCTGGGTGTCGAAGTCGTCGGACGCGCCCATCGTCATGCCGAAGATGTCGGCGAGCCCGAGCGAGGTGAAGACGATGATCACCGTCAGGGGGATGTTCCGGACGAAGTTCACATAAGCGGTGCCGAACCCGCGCATCAGCGGGACCGGGCTGACCCGCATCGCGGCCAGCAGGGTGCCCCAGACGAGGGAGCCGAGGGCGGAGAGGACGGTGAGCTTCACCGTCATCCAGAACGCCCCTAGGACGTCGTAACCTTCAAGAAAGTCGAACACGATCTCCCGCGCTTCCGGGTGTGTGGCGTATGTGGAGGGCGCGGCGCGCCGCCGCCCTGATCGCGTGGGCGGCGGCGCGCCGGCTGGTCACTGCGCTACTTGACGATGTTGCCGATCTTGGGCGCGGGCTCGTTCTTGTAGTTGGCCGGACCGAAGTTGTCCTGGACCGCCTTGTCCCAGGACTTGTCGCTGACCATCTTCTCCAGCGCGTCGTTGATCTTGTTCACGGTCGCGGTGTCGCCCTTCTTGACACCGATGCCGTAGTTCTCGTTGCTCAGCTTGAGGCCGGCGAGCTTGAACTGGCCCTTGTACTGCTCCTGCGCGGCGAAGCCCGCGAGGATCGAGTCGTCGGTGGTCAGCGCGTCCACGGCACCGCTCTGCAGGGCGGCGATGCACTCCGAGTAGCCGCCGCGCTGAGACAGCTGGGCGTCCGGGGCGAAGTCGTTCTTGACGTTCTGCGCCGAGGTCGAGCCGGTCACGGAGCAGAGCTTCTTGTCGTTGAGGTCCGTGGCCTTGGTGATGTCCGAGTCGGCCTTGACCAGCAGGTCCTGGTGGGCGAGCAGGTACGGGCCGGCGAAGTCGACCTTCTGCTTGCGCTCGTCGTTGATCGAGTAGGTGGCCGCGATGAACTTCACGTCGCCGCGGGCGAGGGCGTTCTCACGGTCGGCGCTCTTGGTCTCGACCCACTCGATCTGATCGGGCTCGTAGCCGAGCTCCTTGGCCACGTAGGTCGCCACGTCCACGTCGAAACCGGAGAAGGAACCGTCGGGCTCCTTCAGGCCGAGACCCGGCTGGTCGTACTTGATGCCGATCTTGATCTTGTCGCCGCCGCCGGTGGAGCCGGAGTCGGTGTCCTTGTCACCGCCGCCACAGGCGGTGGCGGACAGGGCGAGCGCGAGGACGGCGGCCGAGGCGGCGGTGACCTTGCGGAGCTTCATGGTGAACATCCTTTGCGTGGTGAAGAGATGCGAGCCGTCAAGGCGGGTGACGCAGTTCGTCAGGCGCGCGAGGCGGCCGTCAGTGATGCAGGATCTTGGACAGGAAGTCCTTCGCGCGGTCGCTGCGCGGGTTGCTGAAGAACTGGTCCGGCACAGCCTCTTCGACGATCCGGCCGTCTGCCATGAAGACCACCCGGTTGGCGGCCGAACGGGCGAAGCCCATCTCGTGGGTGACGACGATCATGGTCATGCCGTCACGGGCGAGCTGCTGCATGACCTCCAGGACCTCGTTGATCATCTCCGGGTCGAGCGCCGACGTGGGCTCGTCGAAGAGCATGACCTTGGGATCCATGGCCAGGGCGCGCGCGATGGCGACGCGCTGCTGCTGGCCGCCGGAGAGCTGTGCGGGGTACTTGTCGGCCTGTGTGGCCACGCCCACCCGGTCGAGCAGGGCGCGGGCCTTCTCCTCGGCCTGCTTCTTGTCCATCCTGCGGACCTTGATCTGGCCCAGCATGACGTTCTCGAGCACGGTCTTGTGCGCGAACAGGTTGAAGGACTGGAACACCATTCCGACGTCTGCGCGCAGCCTGGCCAGCGCCTTCCCCTCCTGGGGCAGGGGCTTGCCGTCGATGGTGATCGCGCCGGAGTCGATCGTCTCCAGGCGGTTGATGGTGCGGCACAGGGTGGACTTCCCGGACCCGGAGGGGCCGATGACCACGACGACCTCACCGCGAGCGATCGTGAGATCGATGTCCTGGAGCACGTGCAACGCGCCGAAGTGCTTGTTGACGCTCTTCAGGACGACCAGATCTCCGGTCGCGGCCATGTCTTCCTTGGCCACCGATACTTCGGTCATCGCTTTAAGGCTCCGTCCTCCTCGGTTTCGGAGGACAGTAGTAACCACTCACGACCAGCGTCATTACATCTGAGGGGAATCTGAGCATCACGATCCGATAGCAATCGGACACGTGTCGTAGCACTTGTGACCTGCGTCCGTATCGGCCGGGTAACGGAAGCCGCGCGCAACCGGAACCCTCTTGACGCCGTCCTCATCCATCAGCGTGACTGCCAGGGTGCACCCGCGCGCGTGCACGCGTTATGTACATATCCAGATGGTACGTCCGATGAACCGAAGGGGGCCCGGATGAGACTTCTCCTCGTCGAGGACGACAACCATGTCGCCGCCGCCCTGTCCGCGGTCCTGGCACGGCACGGTTTCGACGTCACGCACGCCCGCAGCGGCGAGGAGGCTCTCCAGGCACTGGTCCCGGAGGGAGCCGGTTTCGGGGTCGTCCTGCTCGACCTGGGTCTGCCCGACCAGGACGGCTACGAGGTGTGCGGGAAGATCCGCAAGCGCACCAGCACCCCGGTGATCATGGTCACCGCCCGCGCCGACGTCCGCTCCCGCATCCACGGCCTCAACCTCGGGGCCGACGACTACGTGGTCAAGCCGTACGACACCGGTGAGCTGCTCGCCCGTATCCACGCCGTCAGTCGCCGCACCGTCCAGGAGGACGCCCCGGGCGGCGGGGACAGCGCGCTGCGCCTCGGTCCGGTGCGCATCGAACTGCCCACCCGCCAGGTCAGTGTGGGCGGTTCGGTGGTCCAGCTGACCCGCAAGGAGTTCGACCTTCTCGCGCTGCTCGCCCAGCGTCCGGGGGTGGTCTTCCGCCGGGAGCAGATCATCAGCGAGGTGTGGCGTACCAGCTGGGAGGGGACCGGGCGCACGCTCGAGGTGCACGTCGCGTCCCTGCGCGCCAAGCTGCGCATGCCGGCGCTGATCGAGACCGTACGCGGCGTGGGCTACCGGCTCGTCGCTCCGGGCGCCTAGCGGGCCCGGGTGCGCACACGTCTCCTGCCGCTGCTCATCGTCCTGATGGCGGCCGTGCTGCTGGCGCTCGGCATCCCGCTGGCCGTGAGCGTGGCCGCCGCCCAGCAGCAGAAGGTGGTCGTCGACCGGATCGACGACACGGCGTACTTCGCGGCCCTCGCCCAGTCCGTCACGGACACGCGCGGCGCGGCGAACGAGCGCCAGAACGCTCTGAACAGCCAACTCGCCAGTTACCACAAGGTCTACGACATCCGGGCGGGTGTCTTCTACTACGACAGCAGCCCGATGGCGCAGGCGCCGAAGAACTGGGCCGTGCCCCGTTCGGGGGAGCTGCGCGACGCGTTCGAGGAGGCGCTGCTCAGCCGGCGCAGCCCCGACCCCGAGCAGGTCTGGCCCTGGGAGCGCAATCGCCTGGTCGTGGCCTCGCCGGTGATCCGGGACGGTGATGTCGTGGCGGTCGTCGTCCTCGACTCGCCCACCGGACAGATGCGCTCGCGGACCCTGCACGGCTGGCTGGTCATCGGCGCGGGCGAGATCGCCGCGATGCTGCTGGCGGTCGGTGCCGCACTGCGTCTGACGGGCTGGGTCCTGCGCCCCGTACGCGTCCTGGACGCCACCACCCACGCGATCGCCAGCGGGGCCCTGAAATCCCGGGTCGCGGCCGCCGGCGGACCGCCGGAACTGAGACGCCTGGCCCGGGCGTTCAACGAGATGGCGGACAACGTCGAGGACGTCCTGGAGCAGCAGCGCGCCTTCGTCGCCGACGCCTCGCACCAGCTGCGCAACCCGCTCGCGGCGCTGCTGCTGCGCATCGAACTGCTCGCCTTCGAACTCCCGGAGGGCAACCAGGAGATCGCCTCGGTCCAGGCCGAGGGCAAACGTCTGGCACAGGTCCTCGACGATCTGCTCGACCTGGCCCTGGCCGAGCACACCGAGGCGGACCTGCGGATCACCGACATCGGCACGCTGACCGACGAGCGAGTCGCGGCCTGGACACCGACCGCCGACGCCAAGGGCGTCCGGCTGGTGGGGAACTGCCCGCCCACCACCGCCTGGGCCGACCCGGTCACCCTCTCCAGCGCGCTGGACGCGGTGATCGACAACGCGGTGAAGTTCACGCCGAAGGACGAGACCGTCGAGGTCACGGTCGCCGCCGACGGCGACCACTGCACCATCGTGGTCAGCGACAACGGCCCGGGCCTGACCGACGAGGAACTCAGCCGGGTCGGCGACCGCTTCTGGCGCAGCGGCCGCCACCAGAACATCAAGGGCTCCGGTCTCGGCCTGTCCATCTCCCGCACCCTGCTCGCGGCGGGCGGCGGCTCGATCTCCTACGGCCACCACGAACCGCACGGCCTGACGGTCACGGTGACGGTGCCGCGATCGGGGCCGGTCGCGTGAGGTGCGGTACGACATGGCCCCCTGCGCTGCTGCCGTAGGTGCATCAGAGCGGGCCCGGCTCGCACGTGACCGTGCGTACAGCGGATGCGTAGGGATTCCTACGTCACCGTCCAGGACGCCCTGACGTCACCTGCGTACGGCTGGCTACGGCTTCACGGAGCGGTAGTAGCGCCGGGCGCCCTCGTGCAGGGCCAGCGGGTTGGTGTAGATCGCCGTGCGCACGTCGACGAGCTGGGCGGAGTGGACGTCCTTGCCGATGCGGTCACGGCTGCGGATGACGATCCGGGTCACCCACTCAGTGAGCCTGGGGTCCATGTCCGCGCGGGTCACCAGCAGGTTGGACACCGCCAGCGTCGGCACCGAGGACCCGTTCTGGACCTGGGGATAGACCGACGCCGGCATGTTCGTGGCGCGGTAGTAGCGGGTGGCGTCGACCTCCTTGTGCAGCTTGGCGACGAGATCGGCACCGATCGGCACCAACCGGAAGCCGGACGTCTTGGCGAGGCCGGTCAGGCCGTCCGTCGGCAGCCCTCCCGACCAGAAGAACGCGTCGATCTGATGGCCCAGGCGCTTGGGCCCTATGTCGATGCCCTCCGCAGAGGCGACGATGTCCTTCTTCGGGTCGATGCCCTCCGCTCGGAGCACCCGCTCGGCGATCAGCCGCACACCCGAGTTCGGCCGCCCTATGGCGACCCGCTTGCCCTTCAGATCGGCGACGGAGCGGATGTCCGAGTCCGGCGGGACAGCGAGCTGCGCGTAGTCGTCGTACAGGCGGGCGACGCCGCGCAGCCGGCCGGCCTGAGCCGCGTGGTGGACCGTGTACGTCTCCACGGCGTCGGCCGCGGCGATGGTGAAGTCCGCCTCGCCGGTCGCCACCCGCTGGACGTTCTCCTGCGAGCCGTCGCTGTCCAGCAGCTCCACCTTCAAGCCGGGCATGTCCTTGGCCAGCTCGTCCTGCAGAAGCCCGCCGTACTTCTGGTAGACCCCTGAGGGGGTCCCCGTGCTGAACGTGATCGTCCCGCGCGGCGGTTCCTCGCCCAGGGGCAGCAGCCACCACAGCAGCAGCCCGGACACCACGAACCCGGCGGCCGCGCCTTGCAGGGCCCGGCGCCTGCCGATACGGGGGAACACCTTGGACATGCGCGCGATCCTGCCAGCCGGAACGTGGTGCTGACCAGGGCGGGGGAAGGAGACGAAGCCGACGGCGCGGGCGCGGGGCAGGCCGTCGGCCGCTCAGTCGCGTACCGCCGACGCCCCGGCCCCCGCGCCCGTCCCCGCCTCCGCCTCCGCCGCGGACGCCCCCGTGCGCAGGTCCCGGCGGTCGCCGAAGCGGTGGGACCAGAGGGAGGCCAGCGGCTCCGTGAAGCGGGCGGTGAGCGGGCCGAGGACGACCAGGATGAGGACGTACGCCGTGGCCAGCGGGCCCAGGGAGGGCTCGATGCCCGCACTCACCGCCAGCCCGGCGATGACGATCGAGAACTCGCCGCGCGCCACCAGCGCGCCGCCCGCCCGCCAGCGGCCCTTGACGGAGATCCCGGCCCGGCGGGCCGCCCAGTATCCGGTGGCGATCTTCGTCGCGGCGGTGACGAGCGCCAGCGCGAGCGCGGGCAGCAGGACGGGCGGGATGCTGGCCGGGTCGGTGTGCAGCCCGAAGAAGACGAAGAAGACGGCGGCGAACAGATCACGCAGGGGACTGAGCAGCGTGTGCGCGCCCTCCGCGACCTCGCCGGACAGCGCGATGCCCACCAGGAACGCGCCCACCGCGGCCGACACCTGGAGCTGCTGGGCGACGCCCGCGACCAGGATCGTCAGTCCCAGCACGACCAGGAGCAGCTTCTCCGGGTCGTCGCTGGAGACGAAGCGCGAGATGAGGCGGCCGTAGCGCACCGCCACGAACAGGACCAGGCTCGCCGCGCCCAGTGCGATCGCCAGGGTGATGCTGCCGGCCAGCAGCCCCGCTCCGGCCACCAGCGCGGTGACGATCGGCAGATAGACCGCCATCGCCAGGTCCTCCAGGACGAGGACGCTGAGGATCACCGGGGTCTCCCGGTTGCCGACGCGGCCCAGGTCGCCGAGCACCTTCGCGATGACCCCGGACGACGAGATCCAGGTGACGCCGGCCAGGACGACCGCGGCCACCGGCCCCCAGCCGAGCAGCAGCGCCGCCGCCGCGCCCGGGACGGCGTTGAGCGCGCCGTCGACGAGCCCGGCCGGATAGTGGGCCTTGAGGTTGGTGACCAGCTCACCGGCCGTGTACTCCAGGCCGAGCATCAGCAGCAGCAGGATCACGCCGATCTCGGCGCCCGTCGCGATGAACTCCTCGCTCGCCCCGAGCGGCAGCAGACCGCCCTCGCCGAAGGCCAGACCGGCCAGCAGGTACAGCGGGATGGGGGAGAGACGGAAGCGGGCGGCGAACCGGCCGAGCAGGCCGAGGCCGAGGATGATGGAACCGAACTCGATCAGCAGGACCGCTGAGTGCACCGGTCACTCCCGCCCGAGTATCGCCGCGGCGGCGTCGACGCCCTCGCGGGTGCCGATCACGATGAGCGTGTCACCGCCCGCGAGCCGGAAGTCCGGCGCCGGTGACGGGATCGCCTCGGTCCGCCGCAGCACCGCCACCACCGACGCGCCCGTCTCCGTCCGCAGCCGCGTGTCGCCCAGGACCCGCCCGTTCCAGTGCGAGGTCGCGGCGACCTCGATCCGCTCGGCGACCAGGCCCAGGGCCGTGGTGTAGAGCAGGCTCGCGCTGTGGTGGGACGGCTTCAGCGCGTCGGTCAGCGCGCCCGCCTCGGCACCGGTCAGCCGCAGGGACTGCGCGCAGGAGTCGGGGTCGTCGGCGCGGTACACGCTCACCGTGCGAGCGCCGTCGCGGTGCGCCACCACGGACAGATGGCGTTGTTCCCGGGTCACCAGGTCGTACTGGACCCCGATGCCCGGCAGCGGTGTCGCCTTCAGACGTGGAGCAGACACGTTTCTTTCCCTCGCTCGTCGGTGCTCTTGTTCGTCGGTGCTCTTGCTTGTCGGTGCGCGGTCGGCTCGTGGTCCTCGGTGATCACGGATGCCCGGTTTGCATGCTGTCACCCACCCGTACGGTGGCGACATGGGTGTTGTCACGGATATACGCGGCCGGCGGACGGCGCGGAGGCTGGCCGCAGCCACTTCGCGCGCGGGGAAGGCGGAGGGCGGACAGAGGGACACCGGAGAGGGAAGAGACGGGAAGAGGGGAACCAGGACCATGTCGCTGTTCTGGCGGATCTTCTCGCTCAACGCCGTCGGCCTGGTGGCGGCCGCCGCGCTGCTCCTGGGCCCGGTCACCGTGTCGACCCCCGTCCTGCCGGGCGAGGCGATGGCCGTCGTCGGCGGCCTCGCCGCCCTGCTGGCCGCCAACGCTCTCGTGCTGCGCGTCGGCTTCGCCCCGCTCCAGCGGCTGGGCAGCGCCATGGCCCTCGCCGATCTGCGGCGCCCCGGTGCCCGCGCCCCCGTCGCCGGTCCCGCCGAGACGGCCGAGCTGATCACGACGTACAACACCATGCTCGACCGTCTGGAGGCCGAGCGGGGCGCCGGTGCGGCCCGCGCGCTGTCCGCCCAGGAGCGCGAACGGCAGCGCGTCGCGCGCGAACTCCACGACGAGGTCGGCCAGACCCTGACCGCCGTCCTCCTCCAGCTCAAGCGCGTCGGCGACCAGGCGCCCGAGGAACTGCGCGACGAGGTCGGCCAGGCGCAGGAGGCCACCCGCGCGGGCCTCGACGAGATCCGCCGTATCGCACGCCGACTGCGCCCCGGCGTGCTGGACGAACTGGGTCTGACCAGCGCGCTGCGCTCCCTCGCGGCCGAGTTCACCACGCACGGCCTGACGGTCCGCCACCACGTCTGCGGCGATCTGCCCCACCTGACGGAGGAGTCCGAACTTGTGCTGTACCGGGTGGCCCAGGAGGGCCTGACCAACACCGCGCGGCACGCCGCCGCCGACCGCGCGGAGGTCCGGCTGCGGCCGGTCACGGACGGTGTCGAACTCCTCGTACGCGACAACGGCCGGGGCCTCGGCGGGGCACCGGAGGGCTCCGGCATCAGCGGCATGCGCGAACGCGCGCTCCTCGTAGGAGCGGCCCTGTCCCTCGAACCGGCCCCCGGCGGCGGCACCGACCTGAGGCTGTGCGTCCCCGCCGCACCCGGGAGCGGACGCTGATGACCCTCCGGCCGCCCACGGCTGCGACCCCCATCCGCGTGCTGCTCGCCGACGACCACACCCTCGTACGCCGAGGCGTGCGCCTCATCCTGGAGGGGGAGCCGGACCTCACCGTCGTGGCCGAGGCCGGCGACGGGGCCGAGGCGGTCGACCTGGCACGCGCGCGTGCCGTCGATCTCGCCGTCCTCGACATCGCCATGCCCCGCATGACCGGGCTCCAGGCGGCCCGCGAACTCTCCCGCCGACTGCCCGGTCTGCACATCCTCGTACTGACGATGTACGACAACGAGCAGTACTTCTTCGAGGCGCTGAAGGCGGGCGCCAGCGGATACGTCCTGAAGTCGGTCGCCGACCGCGACCTGGTCGAGGCGTGCCGGGCGGCGGTCCGTGACGAACCGTTCATCTACCCGGGTGCGGAACGGGCCCTCGTCCGTTCCTACCTGGAGCGTCTGCACCGGGGCGACGGCCTGCCCGAGCGGGCCATCACCGAACGCGAGGAGGAGATCCTCAAGCTGGTCGCCGAGGGCCACACCTCCAGGGAGATCGCCGAACTCCTCTTCATCAGCGCCAAGACGGTCGAACGCCACCGCGCGAACCTCCTCCAGAAACTCGGCATGCGCGACCGCCTGGAGCTGACCCGCTACGCGATCCGGGCCGGTCTGATCGATCCGTGAGCCGGTTGTCCACAGGGGGACGGGAGCTCCTCCGGCACCGCCTACCCTTGTCGCATGAGCAGCAGCGACCGGAGCCAGGCAGTGGACGTGAAGACATACGAGGTGCGCACCTACGGGTGCCAGATGAACGTCCACGATTCCGAGCGATTGTCCGGCCTGCTCGAAGAAGCCGGGTACGTGCGGGCACCCGACGGGTCGGACGGCGACGCCGACGTGGTGGTGTTCAACACCTGCGCGGTGCGCGAGAACGCCGACAACCGGCTCTACGGCAACCTCGGCCGGCTCGCTCCCATGAAGACCAAGCGCCCCGGGATGCAGATCGCGGTCGGCGGCTGTCTCGCGCAGAAGGACCGCGACACCATCGTGAAGAAGGCGCCCTGGGTGGACGTCGTCTTCGGCACGCACAACATCGGCAAGCTGCCCGTCCTGCTGGAGCGCGCCCGCGTCCAGGAAGAGGCGCAGGTCGAGATCGCGGAGTCCCTGGAGGCGTTCCCCTCCACCCTGCCGACGCGGCGGGAGAGCGCGTACGCCGCCTGGGTGTCGATCTCCGTCGGCTGCAACAACACCTGCACCTTCTGCATCGTCCCGGCCCTGCGCGGCAAGGAGAAGGACCGTCGTCCCGGCGAGATCCTCGCCGAGGTCGAGGCCCTGGTCGCCGAGGGCGTCAGCGAGATCACGCTGCTCGGCCAGAACGTCAACGCGTACGGCTCCGACATGGGCGACCGTGAGGCCTTCAGCAAGCTGCTGCGGGCCTGCGGCAGCATCGACGGCCTGGAGCGCGTCCGCTTCACGTCGCCGCACCCGCGCGATTTCACGGACGACGTGATCGCGGCGATGGCGGAGACCCCGAACGTCATGCCGCAGCTGCACATGCCCCTGCAGTCCGGCTCGGACACGGTCCTGAAGGCGATGCGCCGCTCGTACCGCCAGGAGCGCTACCTCGGGATCATCGAGAAGGTGCGCGCCGCCATCCCGCACGCGGCGATCACCACCGACATCATCGTGGGCTTCCCCGGCGAGACCGAGGAGGACTTCGAGCAGACCCTGCACGTGGTGCGCGAGGCCCGGTTCGCGCAGGCGTTCACCTTCCAGTACTCCAAGCGTCCCGGCACCCCGGCCGCCACCATGGAGAACCAGATCCCCAAGGAGGTCGTCCAGGCGCGCTACGAGCGTCTCGTGGCCCTCCAGGAGGAGATCTCCTGGGAGGAGAACAAGAAGCAGGTCGGCCGCACGCTCGCACTCATGGTCGCCGAGGGCGAGGGCCGCAAGGACGGCGCCACCCACCGCCTCTCCGGCCGTGCCCCGGACAACCGCCTGGTCCACTTCACCAAGCCCGCACAGGAAGTGCGTCCCGGCGACGTCGTCACGGTCGAGATCACCTACGCCGCCCCGCACCACCTCCTCGCGGAGGGCACCGCCCTCGACGTGCGCCGCACGCGCGCGGGGGACGCCTGGGAGAAGCGCAACGCGGCGGCGGCCGCCAAGCCGACGGGCGTTCTGCTCGGCCTGCCGAAGATCGGCGTGCCCGCCCCGCTGCCGGTCGCCACGGCCGGCGGCTGCGGCGACCACTGACGCCGGCGGGCGGTCACTGGCCGGTCCGGGGACAGCCGGTCCGGGGACCGAGGTCTGCGATCTGCCGGCTCTGGCCGCCCGCCCCGCAGTATGCGCACGGCGAGGTGAGCGGTGCGCGGCCGGCGGGTCCCCCGACCGTCGGCTGACGTGCCGCCGCCCCGCAGGGTTACCCTGCCGATCATGCTTGTCGCCGCCGCCGTCTGCCCCTGCCCGCCGTTGCTCGTGCCCGACCTCGCCGCGGGCGCGGCACCCGAGCTGGACGCCGTGCGGGCCGCGTGCACGGACGCGCTCGGTGTCCTCGCCGCCGCCCGCCCCGACCGGCTCGTGGTCGTCGGACCCGCCGACGAGAGCGGGCGCGGACCCCACCCGCAGGGCACCCGGGGCTCGTTCCGCGGATTCGGCGTGGACCTGGGCGTACGCCTGGGCGCGGGCAAGGGCACCACGGACCCGGACACACGCGGGGACACGGCCGACCAGCGCTCGCTTCCGACCTCCCTCGCGGTGGCCGCGTGGCTGCTGGAGCGGGCCGGCTGGGCCGCTGCCCCGGTCGAGGGACTCGGCGTGGGGGAACCTCTCGCGCCCGAGCGGTGTATCGAGGCCGGAAGGGAGATCGCCGCGGCGGCCGAGCGGGTGGCGCTGCTGGTGATGGGTGACGCCAGCGCCTGCCGCACGCTCAAGTCCCCCGGCTACCTCGACGAGCGGGCGGCGCCCTTCGACGCAGAGGTCGCGCGGGCCCTGGGCGCGGCGGACGTGGCCGCCTTGAAGGCGCTGGACGCCGGCCTGGCGTACGAACTGCAGGCCGCCGGGCGGGCCCCCTGGCAGGTCCTGGCGGGCGCGGCCGAAGGAACGGGTCTCAGCGGGGCGTTGCTGTACGAGGACGCGCCGTACGGCGTGGGGTACCTGGTCGCGACCTGGTCGTGACCCCGAGCGGCGACCGTGTCCCCGAGCGGCGACCGGGGAGTGGCCGGCGGCCCGGGGAGCGGCCGGCCGGTGTCCGGACACGGCGGACGGCCGGGAGCGTGGTGCTCCGCGGCCGTCCGTCGATGTGCGGTCGCCGGTCAGGAGACCGGCGGCGAGGCGGGCGGTGGTGAGGCCGGCGGCGGCGGACCGGGCGGGGGTGAGGCCGGCGGCGTGCCGCTGTCGCCGGTCGGGCCGGTGCCGGTTCCGGTTCCGGTACCGGCACCGGTGCCACCCGGTTCCGTGCCGTCCTTGTGCGCAAGACGGTCCATGGCGCCCTTGGCCTTGCCCGTGCCGGTCTCGATCTTGTCGCTGTACTTGCCCTTGGTCTTCTCGTCGACCACCTTCGCGGCCTTGTCGAGACCGTGCTGGATCTTGTCACCGTGCTGCAGTGCGAGACCGGAGACCTTGTCCTTGGCCGGGCTGAGCCTGGCCTTCAAATTGTCCAGGAGACCCATGGTCCACCTTCCCTCGCGGGTGATTACGTGCGAGCGCCTTCCCCGGCCTCGCTGTCGGCAACCTCCTCGGCGGACTGCTGCTTCGGGATGTCGACACCTTCGCCGCCGGTGTCACCGGCGGCAGCCGCCGTCTCCTCCCCCGGGCCCTCGGCCGTGACAGCCGCCTGGGCCTCGGCGGCCCCCTTCGCCTCCGCCGACTCCTGAACCGCGGGCTCGGCCGCCGTCGCGTCGGCCTGCGCCTCGGCGGGAGCCGCCTCCTCCGTGGTCTTCGACCTCCGGAGAAGTCGTGCGAAAACGCCCATATCCACTCCATACGTTACTCGTGCGGGCGAAATCCCGCGTCGTCCGGTGCGTCCGATTGCGCCGCCCGGTCCGCCGCCTCTGTGCTCGGGCGGCGGAGAACCTCGCAACTGGGAACGACCTCGGGTCCGTACCGTCACGTAACTCGTTCGAGGCCACGGGTGGAGGTTTGCGAGACTGGGGCGGTGAGCAGCGCACCCCCCGCCCCCCGCGTCATCGCCGTCGTCGGACCGACCGCGGCCGGAAAGTCCGATCTGGGCGTTTTCCTGGCCCAGCGGCTCGGTGGCGAGGTCGTCAACGCCGACTCCATGCAGCTCTACCGAGGGATGGACATCGGCACCGCCAAGCTGACGCCCGAGGAGCGCGACGGCGTCCCGCACCACCTCCTGGACATCTGGGACGTGACGGTCACCGCGTCCGTCGCCGAGTACCAACGGCTCGCACGCCAGCGCATCGACGCGCTGCTCGCCGAGGGCCGCTGGCCGATCCTGGTGGGCGGCTCCGGCCTGTACGTCCGGGGCGCCGTAGACAACCTGGAGTTCCCCGGCACCGACCCCGAGGTCAGGTCCCGGCTGGAGGACGAACTCACCCTGCGCGGCTCCGGCGCGCTGCACGCCCGGCTGGCCGCGGCCGACCCCGAGGCCGCGCACGCGATCCTGCCGAGCAACGGCCGCCGTATCGTCCGGGCCCTGGAGGTGATCGAGATCACCGGCAGGCCCTTCACCGCCAACCTCCCCGGCCACGACTCCGTCTACGAGACCGTCCAGATCGGTGTCGACGTGGCCCGTCCCGAGCTCGACGAGCGCATCGCCCGCCGGGTCGACCGGATGTGGGAGGCCGGACTCGTGGAGGAAGTGCGCGCGTTGGAGGCGCAGGGGTTGCGCGAGGGGCGTACGGCGTCGCGCGCACTCGGCTACCAGCAGGTGCTCGCGGCGCTCCGCGGGGAGTGCGCGATGGAGGACGCGCGGGCCGAGACGATTCGTGCCACCAAGCGCTTCGCGCGCCGGCAGGATTCCTGGTTCAGGCGCGATCCACGGGTGCACTGGTTGAGTGGGGCTGCGGCGGATCTCACAGAACTTCCGCGGCTCGCGCTGACGTTGGTCGAACGACCGGTTACAGCCTGATCACGTCCTGGCATCGGGACGCTCCGGCCGTCATCGCGGCCTCCGGGGGCGTGCCATCATCGAGCTTCGATCGACCAGTGGAGTCCAAGTTGGGAGGGCGCGTGGTGATGGAGGCCGGCCCTCGCGACACCGCACAAGGCACCGAACATCTCACCGCGAAGAGCGGCGAACCTCAGCAGGACGACGACCGTCTGAGCTCCGACGGGCCCGACGAGACGCCGGACGGGGTGACCGCCGACGGTCCCGAGCCGGAGGAGATGTTCCCGGGCGGCCCCGAGGTCGAGGTCGAACTCCGTCCGCAGCGTCGGCTGCGCATCTGGCAGCTGGCGCCCATCGTGGGCCTCGCCGCGGTCGGATCCCTGATGTTCGCCTTCCCCCTCGCCTTCGACTTCGGTGACAGCGGGGCCGTGATCGCCATGCTCGGCCTGCTGATCTGCTCCTGCGCGGCCGGCTGGGGCATGATGGCCGCCCGTCGCGTCGGTTACACGTGGCCTGGGCTGCCGCAGCGCGGTTCCGGGCGCCGGACGGACTGGCGCGTGGTGATCGCCTACGTCGTGCTGGTCGCCGCGGTGGTCGTGCTGGCGGTGTGGCGCGTGGCCCGGCTGCGCTGATCTCCACGCGCGTATCGGGTGTCGTACCCACGCCGTACGATCGAGGAATGAGCACGCGGATCGCCTTCCTCAAGGGGCACGGCACGGAGAACGACTTCGTGATCGTCCCGGACCCCGAGAACGCCCTCGACCTGCCCCCGGCCGCCGTCGCCGCCCTGTGCGACCGCCGCGCGGGCATCGGCGGTGACGGCCTGCTGCACGTCGTGCGGTCCGCCGCGCACCCCGAGGCGAAGCACATGGCGGCCGAGGCGGAGTGGTTCATGGACTACCGCAACGGCGACGGCTCGATCGCGGAGATGTGCGGCAACGGCGTGCGCGTGTTCGCGCGCTACCTCCAGCGCGCCGGACACGCCGGTGAGGGCGACCTCGCGATCGCCACGCGCGGGGGCGTGAAGAGCGCGCACATCGCCAAGGACGGCGACATCACGGTCGGCATGGGCAGAGCGCGGCTCCCCGAAGGGGATGTCACGGTGAGTGTCGGCGAGCGCAGCTGGCTCGCGCGGAACGTGAACATGGGCAACCCGCACGCCGTCGCCTTCGTGGACGACCTCGCGCACGCGGGAGACCTTGACTCCCCGCCGCCGTTCAGCCCGGCCGCCGCCTACCCGGACGGCGTCAACGTCGAGTTCGTGGTCGACCGTGGCCCCCGGCACGTCGCCCTGCGCGTGCACGAGCGCGGCGCCGGCGAGACCCGCTCGTGCGGCACGGGCGCGTGCGCCGTCGCCGTGGCCACCGCCCGCAGGGACGGCGCCGACCCGGCGGTCACCGGGACTCCGGCCACCTACACCGTGGACGTGCCCGGCGGCACCCTCGTGATCACCGAGCGGCCCGACGGCCACATCGAGATGACCGGCCCCGCCGTGATCGTCGCCGAGGGCGAGATCGACGCCGAGTGGCTGGAAAGCGTGGGGCGGTGACCGATTGCCGATCACGGGATACGCAATCGTAAACCTACCGACCTTCGCTCGAATGGGTGATCCGTTTCACGCTCGACGAGAGGCGGTCGGTCGGCCGTGATGGGCTCGGTAGCATCAAGCACCGGCCCGGACGGGGGACCGATGCCTTCCCCTGAGCTGTGTCAGCCCTGGGGCACCCGTCCGCCGGTCCACAGCCGGAGGTGCCCATGAGTGCAGAGGCCACGAACCCTGCGACCCCGGGCCCGGTGGTGACATCGGGTCCGGCCGCCTCGAGCCCGGTGCTGCCCGCAGCGCCCCGCAGGAAGGCCCGCGCCCGGATCGACCTGCGCCGCCTCGGCCGGGCCGCGCTGCTCGGTCCCGCCGCCCGTGACCGGCTGCCCGACGCCATCGGCCATGTGGCCGAGGCCCACCGGGCCCACTTCCCGGACGCCGACCTCGAACCGCTGCGCCGCGCCTACGTCCTGGCCGAGTCCTCGCACCGCGGCCAGATGCGCAAGAGCGGTGAGCCGTACATCACACATCCGCTCGCGGTGACACTCATCCTCGCCGAACTCGGCGCCGAGACAACGACCCTGACGGCCTCTCTGCTCCACGACACCGTCGAGGACACGGAGGTGACGCTTGCTCAGGTCCGCGAGCAGTTCGGCGAGGAGGTCCGCTTCCTGGTCGACGGCGTGACGAAGCTGGAGAAGGTCGACTACGGCGCCGCCGCCGAGCCCGAGACCTTCCGCAAGATGCTCGTCGCCACCGGCAACGACGTCCGGGTGATGTCGATCAAGCTCGCCGACCGGCTGCACAACATGCGCACCCTCGGAGTGATGCGCCCCGAGAAACAGGCCCGCATCGCCAAGGTCACCCGGGACGTCCTCATCCCGCTCGCCGAACGGCTCGGCGTCCAGGCGCTCAAGACCGAGCTGGAGGATCTGGTCTTCGCGATCCTGCACCCCGAGGAGTACCAGCACACCCGGGAGCTGATCGTCGGCAACGTCTCCCGGGCGGACGACCCGCTCGCCGAGACGGCCGACGACGTGCGCGCGGTCCTGCGGGACGCCGACATCCAGGCCGAGGTCCTCATCCGGCCGCGGCACTTCGTCTCCGTGCACCGGGTGGCCCGCAAACGCGGCCACCTGCGCGGCTCCGACTTCGGCCGCCTGCTGGTCCTCGTGCACGAGGACGCCGACTGCTACGGCGTCCTGGGCGAACTGCACACCTGCCTGACGCCCGTGGTCTCGGAGTTCAAGGACTTCATCGCCGTACCGAAGTTCAACCTGTACCAGTCGCTGCACACCGCGGTGGCCCGCGAGGACGGCCAGGTCGTCGAGGTGCTCATCCGCACCCACCAGATGCACAAGGTCGCCGAGGCCGGCGTGATCGCGCTCGGCAATCCCTACGCTTCCCCGGCGGAGGAGCAGAACGCCGGCGACGGCGAGCGCGTCGACCCGACCCGGCCCGGCTGGCTCTCCCGCCTCCTCGACTGGCAGGAGGCCGCGTCCGACCCCGACACCTTCTGGTCCACCCTCCGTGAGGACCTCGCCCAGGACCGCGAGATCACCGTCTTCCGCCCTGACGGCGGCACGCTCGGCCTGCCCGAGGGCGCGACCTGTGTGGACGCCGCGTACGCCCAGTACGGCGAGGACGCGCACGCGTGCTTCGGCGCCCGCGTCAACGGCCGCCTGGCGACCCTGAGCACCGTCCTGAAGGACGGCGACACCGTCCAGCTCCTCATGGGCCAGGACCCGGCCTCCGAGCCCTCCAGGGAGTGGCTGGAGCACGCCCACACGCCCGCCGCGCGGATCGCCATCCAGCGGTGGATCGCGACGCACCCCGCGCCCGCGACGGGCGAGGAGGACGCGGCCCAGGACCCGGCCCGCCCGGGCGCGGATGCCCTGGCCCGGCCCCTCGGCGACGGTCCCGCCTTCCGGTCCGCCAACCGTCCCGTCGCCGACCGTCCCGCCACCGACGGCCCCGCCGCCGCGACCGCCGTCGTCGACCAGCCCGGCGCGAGCGTACGGCTCGCCGGCTGCTGTACGCCCGTGCCGCCCGACGAGGTGGCCGGCTTCGCCGTGCGGGGGGGAGCGGTGACCGTCCACCGCGTGGAGTGCGCTGCGGTGGCGCGTATGAAGGACGCGGGGCGGGCGGAGGTCGGCGTGCGCTGGGGGGACACCACCGAGTGCCGGGTGACCCTGTTCGCTGAATCGTTCGGCCGCCCGCATCTGCTCGCGGACCTCACCGAGGCGATGGCCCTGGAGGGCGCGGAAATCGTCTCGGCCACCGTCGAGCCCCCGAGCCGGCAGCGGGTACGCCACACCTACACCGTCCAGCTGCCGGACGCGGCCCACCTGCCGGCCCTGATGCGGGCGATGCGCAACGTGCCCGGTGTCTACGACGTCAGCCGGGCCCAGCCGCAGGCGCTGACGGACTGAGGCCCCCGGCTCGCCCGCGCGCGCCGTCGGCGGACTGAGTCAGCCGGCCTACCCGTTCGGGTGGGTCGATCGCGCGCCGTCGCCACCGGGTCCGTACGCGCTGGTAGCGGTGGTGCATGCCGTTCACCCCCCGCACCCCGGCCTCCCGGGTCCGCCGCACCACACCCCGACGTCTGAAGGCGACGGCATTCCTCGCCTGCGCCGTCTCCGTCTGCCTTGTCGCGGCCGGCGCCCCCGCCACCCCGCTCGGTGTCGGCGACCGCCTCTTCCCGCACCTCGGCAACCCGGGGTACGACGTGGCGTCGTACGACCTCTCCTTCACCTATTCCGGCACCAACAGCAAGCCGCTCCAGGCGGCCACCACGATCGACGCGTGGACGACGACCCCACTGGACCGTGTGAACCTCGACTTCGCGCACGGCACGGTCGAGTCCGTCGACGTCGACGGCGAGTCCGCCGCTTTCACGAGCGCCGGCGAGGACCTGGTGGTCACGCCCGACGAGCCGCTGCCCGAGGGCAGCTGGATGCGGATCACCGTCCGGCACACCAGCGACCCGATGCCCGCCAAGAACCGGGAGGGCGGCTGGGTGCGCACCGCGGACGGCCTCGCCATGGCCAACCAGGCCGACGCCGCGCACCTGGTGTTCCCGTGCAACGACCACCCCTCCGACAAGGCCAGGTTCACCATCAGGGTCACCGCGCCCAAGGGCTACACCGCCGTGGCCAACGGCCTGCCCACCGGCGTGGAGCGGGCGGGCCGGGCCACGACCTGGACCTACCGGACCCAGCACCCCATGGCCACCGAACTCGCCCAGGTCTCCATCGGCCGCTCCACCGTGCTGCGCCGCACCGGCCCGCACGGACTGCCCGTACGCGATGTGGTGCCCACCAAGGACCGGGCCGTGCTGGAACCCTGGCTGAAGAAGACCCCGGACCAGATCGCGTGGATGGAGGGCAAGGTCGGGCCGTACCCCTTCGAGACGTACGGCCTGCTCATGGCCGATGTCGTCACCGGTTTCGAGCTGGAGACGCAGACGCTCTCCCTCTTCGAGAAGGGCCTGTTCACCGAGCCCGCCTATCCCAAGTGGTACGTCGAGTCGATCATGGTGCACGAGCTGGCCCACCAGTGGTTCGGGGACAGCGTCAGCCCGCACACCTGGTCCGACCTGTGGCTGAACGAGGGGCACGCCACCTGGTACGAGGCCCTGTACGCGGAGGAGAAGGCGGACCGGCCGATGGCGGCCCGGATGAAGGCGGCCTACGGGGCCTCGGACCGCTGGCGTGCGGCCGGCGGCCCTCCGGCGGCCCCCAAGGTGCCCGAGCCCGGCCAGAAGACCAGCATCTTCCGGCCGAACGTCTACGACGGTGCCGCGCTCGTCCTGTACGCCCTGCGCCAGGAGATCGGCCGGCCGGCCTTCGAGCGTCTGGAGAAGGTCTGGGTCAGCCGCCACCAGGACGGCACGGCGTCGACCGAGGATTTCGTACGGCTCGCCGCGGAGATGTCCGGACGCGACCTCGGAGCGTTCTTCGAGGGCTGGCTGTACGGCGAGAAGACCCCGCCGATGCCGGGCCACCCGGACTGGAAACCGGCGGCACCCGAGCGTGCGGGTGCGAAATAAGACAGTGACGAGACGGGCCGTGCCGTGCGACCATCGTCAGGTCGGCGCGGCACGGGACACGGGAATCTCCCGGGGTACTCGTGCGTTGTGAGTGGTGACGCCACAGCTCAGAAGCTCCGCTTCCGCTCTGTCGCCGCCGTACCGGAAACCCACATCGACGTAAGGATCCAATGACCTCCTCTTCATCTTCTTCCCAGGACACTGAGCGCTTCGCGCACACCTATCCCGAAGGTCTTCGGGCCGATGCCCTGATGGAAGAGGACGTCGCCTGGAGCCACGAGATCGACGGAGAGCGGGACGGGGAGCAGTTCGACCGCTCCGAGCGAGCGGCCCTGCGCCGCGTCGCCGGCCTCTCCACCGAACTCGAGGACGTCACCGAGGTCGAGTACCGCCAGCTCCGACTGGAGCGGGTCGTGCTCGTCGGCGTGTGGACCTCGGGGACCGTGCAGGACTCGGAGAACTCCCTCGCGGAGCTCGCCGCCCTCGCGGAGACCGCGGGCGCGGTCGTGCTCGACGGCGTGATCCAGCGCCGCGACAAGCCCGACGCGGCCACCTACATCGGCTCCGGCAAGGCCGAGGAGCTGCGGGACATCGTGCTCGAAACGGGCGCCGACACCGTCATCTGTGACGGTGAGCTCAGCCCGGGCCAGCTCATCCACCTCGAAGACGTCGTCAAGGTCAAGGTCATCGACCGTACGGCCCTGATCCTCGACATCTTCGCCCAGCACGCCAAGTCCCGAGAGGGCAAGGCGCAGGTGGCGCTCGCGCAGATGCAGTACATGCTGCCGCGGCTGCGCGGCTGGGGTCAGTCGCTGTCCCGTCAGATGGGCGGCGGCAAGGGCGGCGGCCTCGCCACCCGCGGTCCCGGTGAGACCAAGATCGAGACGGACCGGCGCCGGATCCGCGAGAAGATGGCGAAGATGCGCCGGGAGATCGCGGACATGAAGACCGGCCGCGAGATCAAGCGCCAGGAACGCAAGCGCCACAAGGTGCCGTCCGTCGCCATCGCGGGCTACACCAACGCCGGAAAGTCCTCGCTGCTCAACCGCCTCACGGGCGCGGGCGTCCTGGTCGAGAACGCCCTGTTCGCGACCCTCGACCCGACCGTGCGCCGGGCCGAGACCCCGAGCGGCCGCCTGTACACGCTGGCCGACACGGTCGGTTTTGTCCGGCACCTGCCGCACCACCTGGTCGAGGCGTTCCGCTCCACCATGGAGGAGGTCGGCGAGTCCGACCTGATCCTGCACGTGGTGGACGGCTCGCACCCGGCCCCGGAGGAGCAGCTGGCCGCCGTACGCGAGGTGATCAGGGACGTCGGTGCCACCGGCGTACCGGAGATCGTCGTGATCAACAAGGCGGACGCGGCCGACCCGCTGACGCTCCAGCGGCTGATGCGGATCGAGAAGCGCTCGATCGCCGTCTCGGCCCGCACCGGCCGGGGCATCGCCGAACTGCTCGCGCTGATCGACAACGAACTGCCGCGGCCGTCGGTCGAGATCGAGGTGCTCGTGCCCTACACGCACGGCAAGCTGGTCGCCCGAGCCCACGACGAGGGCGAGGTGATCTCCGAGGAGCACACCCCGGAGGGCACGCTGCTCAAGGCGCGGGTGCACGAGGAACTGGCGGCGGAACTCGCGCCGTACGTCCCGGCTCCGCTCGCCTGAGCCGTCGTAGAGCTCGGCGAAGCTCGTCGGGAGTGTGAAGGCCCGTCCCTGTCACAGGGGCGGGCCTTCTGTGCTGTCTGCCTACCGGCGAGTCACTGGCCCGCGAACTTCTCGCTGACCGAGTCGTACACGTCCTTGGCCGCCTCGCCCAGGCGGGGGCCGGCCAGCCAGCCCGCGGTCGCCGGGCCGATCGAGGTGTTGGACACCAGCGCCGGCTCGCCGGCCGAGCCCGTGGCGACCCAGCCGCCGCCGGACGAACCGCCCGTCATGGTGCAACCGATCCGGTACATCGTCGGGTCCGGCGCGGCGATCGACAGCCGTCCCGGCTTGTCCTGGCACTGGTACATCGTCTCGCCGTCGAACGGCGCCGCCGCCGGATACCCGGTCGCGGTGATGCTGTCGATCCGCGTCGCCGCCGGAGCGTTGAAGTCCACCGGAAGCGCCGAACCGACCGTCTCCTCCAGAGACTTGCCGTTGCCGCCCTGCTCCGGGGTCACATGGATGACCGCGAAGTCGTACGCGGCGCCGTCACCGCCCGTCGCGCCGCCCTGCTCGATCCACTGGTCCGAGGTCTGCGCCCAGTCGCCCCACCAGACGCCGTACGGAGCGACCTCCTCCCGGGGGACGTCCCGCAGTTCCGCGGTCGTCCTGGCCTCGTCGTTGTACGAGGGCACGAACGCGATGTTGCGGTACCAGCCGCCGCTCTTGCCGGCGTGCACACAGTGGCCGGCCGTCCACACCATGTTGGACTTCCCGGGGTGGGCCGGGTCCTTCACGACCGTCGCCGAGCAGACCATCGTGCCTTCGGGCGAGTCGAAGAACACCTTGCCCGCCTCGGGGACGTTGTCGTGGTACGCGGGCGACACCGCCGTCGCGTCCACCGGCTCGGGCGCCGGATCGGTCACGCCCTGCTCACCGGAGAGGTCGCTGTCCTCGACGGCGTTGTCCGGGTCCTCGGCCTCCCGCATCCGGTCCGGGTTCCACAGCCCCTCGATGATCGGGTTGATGTATTCGTCGGCCTCGCGCAGCCAGTCGTCCCGGTCCCAGTCCTTCCAGGCGCCGTTCTTCCACTTGTCGATGTCGATGCCGTGCTCTTTGAGCTTGTCCCTGAGGCTGTCCGGGATCGTGATCTTGCCGTCGCCCGTGGACGCGGCCGAGGAGGTGGCCTCGCCGCCCGCCTCGGCATCACCGGAGCCGCAGCCGGTGGCGGTGAGCGCGAGTGCCGACGCGAGGGCGACGGCGGCCAGGACGGGGGAGGTTCCGCGGCGCGTGCTCCTCCCCCGACGAGCGGTGAACGACGGCCGTATGGATCGCATGTCTGACTCCCCCTGGGTGGGCGAACGTGGTGCTGGGCCGTGATCCACGGGCTGAACTCTGCCGATCTCTCATGAATCTGACACCGAGTTCATACCGGTCTCACGGACTTCGGGAACGGCCTCACACGATATGCCGTCGCCGTGGGTGACTTCCGACCGAACGGCAACGGTTTCGCTACGAGCTGCCTGACCTGGCATCATCCAGCGATCTGCGGAATCGGCGCTCTCTCGGTCCTCCCGTGTCTCAGGCGGTCGTGGCCGGCGCACCCGTGCCCCTCTGTCGGCCATCGACGGCGGCGCGCACGACGTACGACTCTTCCGTCATGTCCCGCGGGTCACCGGGCGCTCGGCCTCTCGCGTTGAATGGGCGCAGATCAGGCACACAAGAAGTGGAGCGGGGATGGAACGCGTGCGGAAAGTACTGACCAGACCGCTGGTCGTCGGGGTGCTGGTGGTGGCGGTCGTCGGAGCGGGCTTGGGGCTGTACTGGTTCCAGCCGTGGAAGCTGTGGCAGGACTCGACCGTCGAGGAGGCTCTGCCGGGGGTTGTGGAGACCTCGGCGTCGGCGGCGGTCTCCGGAACGCCGTCCGGAGCGCCCCCCGAGCCGCCTTCTTCCTCGGCTGCCGGGCCGCAGGCGTTGGCGAGCGGTGAGCTGATCAGCCATGAGCACGCGACATCGGGCACGGTGAAGCTCGTCCGGCTGGCCGACGGCTCGCACATCGTCCGGCTGGAGGACCTCGACACCAGCAACGGGCCGGACCTGCGCGTGTGGCTGACCGACGCGCCGGTGCAGGAGGGGGAGGCGGGGTGGCACGTCTTCGACGACGGGGAGTACGTCAGCCTCGGCAAACTCAAGGGCAACAAGGGCAGCCAGAACTACACCCTGCCCGACGGCATCGACCCCGCCCGCTACACGAGCGTCAGTATCTGGTGCGACCGTTTCGACGTGTCCTTCGGCGCCGCCGAGCTTGTTCGCGGTTGACGCCGGTACTCGGTCGGCCCGGGTGGGTGGTGAGTGGGGGGATGTGATGTGTGGTCAGTGGGGGTAGTGCGGGGTGCCCGGGGTGCGGGCGCGCTGGGTGGTGTCGGACAAGGCGGCCTTTCGCGTGCAGGGGCGCGCCTGGACGAGAGGACAGCGGCTGCTGGGGCGGGCAGCCCGGTCCGGTGGGTGGCGGGGCGCGCACTGGCAGAGCGCCTACGCCGCTCATCCCCGTCTGTACGGCGAGCAGCTCTCCCGCCCCCGCCGTCCACGCGGTCGGCGTCTTCCGCACGGCCGGGGCCGGGCAGGTGCTCGAACTCGAAGCCGGACACGGCCGAGACGCCCCGTACTTCGCTCGCGCGGGCTTCACCGTCCAGGCCACCGACTTCAGCCCCGCCGGCCTGCGGCAACTCCGGCACGCCGCAGGCCACCGACTTCAGCCCCGCCGGCCCGCGGCAACTCCGGCACGCCACGCACGAGCGGGACATCGCCGAACGGATCAGCACCGTGGTGCACGACGTACGCGAGCCGCTGCCCTCACGCACGGGTCCGTCGACGGGGTCTTCGCGCGCACATGCTGCCGTGCTTGGCCCTGGACCTCTCCACCCGGGAGATGCACGCCCTGGCCGACGACATCCGGTGTGTCCTGCGTCCGGGCGGCACCTTCGTGTGGACCGTCCGTCCGTCACACCGGTGACGCCCACCAAGGCGCCGGCACCGCACACGGAGACGGCATCTACGAGCACGGCGGTTCCGCCGTGCGCTTCTCCCGCGCTCTGGTCGACGCGCTCGCCGAGGGCTGGAGGCTGAAGGAGGTTCACGCGTTGGAGGAGGGCGGTCTGGCCCGCCCCTGTGGCGCGTCGCCCAGACCCCGCCCGGGTGAACAGCCCGCCCTCGTGCCGACGGAGCCCATCACAGCCGGTCCTCAGGGACGGCGGGCTCCTGGTGGTCAGCCGTTCGCCGGACGCAGGACCAGACAGACGAACCCCAGCAGGTCCCGGTACACACGCAGCCACTGGTCGCGATGGAGGGCGGCTGCCTCCAGTGCCTGGGCGCTGTCCGGGTGGTCGGGGTGGTCCAGGGCCCAGGAGGTCAGCGTTCCTGTCCAGGCCCACTCGTAGTCGTCGAGCTCCTGCCGGGTGCTGACATGCCCCTGGACGGGGGCCCATCCGTCCTCGACGACCCGGTCCAGCGTGGTCGGCAGGTCGGTGAAGTCACCGAGCATGTCGATGGCCTCGGGTGAGGGCGCACGGTCCCAGAATCCGTCACCGACCAGAACGCGCCCCCCAGGAGCCAGGTGCTCGCGCGCCGCCGCCAGGGTGGGGAGCAGGCCGCCGAAAGCGTGCGTGGCTCCCACACAGAGCACCAGGTCGAAGGCGGGGGAGGGGGCGAAGCGCGCGGCGTCCTGACGGTGGAGGACCAGGCGGTCCTGAACGCCGAGCTGTTGCGCGCTCCGACGCGCGTGTGCCAGCGATGCCTCGGAGACGTCGACCCCCTCGGCCCGCAGCCGCGGACGCGTGGCCAGGGCACGCAGCAGCCATTCCCCGCCCCCGCAGCCCAGGTCGAGTACGCGCTCGTCACCGCGCGGGAGACTGTGGTCCAGCAGTCGGCGCACGGAGTCGTCGTCGAGCGGGGCCGCGATCGGATGGTCCGCGTGAGCACGCCTGGAGATCAGTTGTCGGTCCATCGGCGGAGCGTGACACACCGAGTCACCCGCCCGCACGTGATATGCGGCGGCTTGATCCGTGCCGGGTGCGTGCCGGGTGCGTGCCGGGACCGGGCCGTGCCGGGATCGGTTTCACTCGTGCGAGGCCGAGACGTACGGGACTTCGGCCGGAGGTGTCAGGTGCTCGGGTGCTGGGTCTCAGGTGTCGTCGGGTGTCGGTGTGGGTGTCGGCGTCTGCGGTCCTCGCGTCTGTCGCCGATTCCGGCTACGCCTCTGTCCACAGCCCCGGCCGCGCAGCTGTCCGTGTCCCCGCTGTCCCCGCTGTCCCCGCTGTCCGTGCGGTCCCCGCTGTCCGTGCGGTCCCCGCTGTCCGTGCGGTCCCCGCTGTCCGTGCGGTCCGCGCGGTCCGCGCGGTCCCCGCTCACGCATGTGGCCCTGGTCCTGCCCCCCGGCCGCCCATGCGTCGGCGGACCCGATGGCGCGTACGCCGGTCAGTGGCTGGTGAGTTCGCCGCTGAGCGTCTTGTGGATCCGGGCGCTGGGCTCGTTCAGCCCGATGATCTCGACGGTCTTGCCGCGCTGAGCGTATTTGGTCTCGACGGCGTCCAGGGCGGCGACGGAGGAGGCGTCCCAGATGTGGGCGGCGGACAGGTCGATGACGACCCTGTCGGGATCGCTGGTGTACGCGAACTGGCCGACGAGGTCGTTGGAGGAGGCGAAGAACAGTTCTCCCGTCACCCGGTAGACGACGGTGCCGCCGTCGGGGTCGAGGTCGGCGGTGACCTCGGCGAGGTGGGCGACGCGCCTGGCGAAGATGACCATGGCGGTCAGCGAGCCGACGACGACGCCGACGGCGAGGTTGTGGGTGGCGACGACGCACGCGACGGTGACCACCATGACGGTGATCTCTCCGGCGGGCATCCGCTGCAACGTCTTCGGAGCGATGGAGTGCCAGTCGAAGGTGGCCACCGACACCATGACCATCACCGCGACCAGCGCGGCCATGGGAATGTCGGAGACGACCGGCCCGAAGACGATGCACAGCACCATCAGGAACGCCCCGGCGAGGAATGTGGACAGCCGGGTGCGGGCACCGGACACCCGGACGTTGATCATCGTCTGGCCGATCATCGCGCAGCCGCCCATGCCGCCGAAGAAGCCGGTGACGATGTTGGCGACGCCCTGGCCGACGGACTCACGGGTCTTGGAGGAGCGGGTGTCGGTGATCTCGTCGACCAGCTTGGCCGTCATCAACGACTCCATCAGGCCGACCAGGGCCATGGCGAGCGCGTACGGTGCGACAGTCGTCAGCGTGTCCAGGGTGAACGGCACGTCGGGCAGGCCCGGTACCGGCAGCGCGGACGGCAGGTCGCCCTTGTCTCCCACGGTCGGCACCGCGATGCCGGCCGCCACCGTGAGGACGGTGAGGATGACGATCGACACCAGCGGCGCCGGGATCACCGTGGTGACCTTCGGGAAGAACACCATGAGCGCCAGCCCGGCGGCGATGAGTGGATAGACGGGCCAGGGCACGTCCGTCATCTCCGGCACCTGGGCCATGAAGATCAGGACGGCGAGCGAGTTGACGAAGCCGACCATCACGCTGCGTGGCACGAACCGCATCAGCTTCGCCACGCCCAGCGCGCCGAGGACGATCTGGATGACGCCGGCGAGGATCACGGCCGCGACCAGGTAACCGAAGCCGTGCTCACGGTTGAGCGGGGCGATGACCAGCGCGACCGCGCCGGTGGCCGCGGAGATCATGGCGGGCCGGCCGCCGACGACCGCGATGGTCACGGCCATGGTGAACGAGGCGAACAGACCGATGGCCGGGTCGACCCCGGCGATGATCGAGAACGAGATCGCCTCCGGGATCAGCGCCAGGGCGACCACGAGACCGGCCAGCACCTCGGTGCGCAGCACCTTCGGGTCGGACAGCCAGGACGGACGCCGGGTGCCGCGCATCCACGCGGCCGGGGACGATGCGGTGGGTGACAAAACGAGAGGAACCTGTCGTGCTCGGGCACACCCGGCATCACGGCGGGCACGCGGGAAGGCGTGGAGGATCGGGGCGGCGATCCACGGAGTCCGCCGGCGGCGGACCGGCATCAGGGAGCGGCAGCGAAGCGATCCGCGAGGCGATCGGGCGACGCTGGTCGGAGGCGAAGGGCTGCTCGAAGGGTTGCTCGGGGGCGAAGGGTCACGGCGGACAGGTGGCGGCGCCGGGCATCGCGGACATGCGCACGCTCTCTCCTGCGGACCACGGTCTTCGCCGGGGGCTTCGTCGGCCCCGACACGGCTGACGGTCACGGGAGGGCGCCCCGCACCATCGGAACGGACACGGCGGGCAGCCGATCCGGACACGCGGCAACTCTACCCTAACGTTAGGGTAGAGATCGGCGCCGGTCGTCCGCGCCCGCAGCGAGAGACGAGGAAGGCACCCGCGTGAGCAGCGAGCACATGCAGATCGGCGAGGTCGCCGCCCGGACCGAACTGTCGCTGCGCACCATCCGGCACTACGAGGACACCGGTCTCGTCATTCCCTCCGCCCGCTCTCAGGGCGGCTTCCGCCTCTACACCGAGGCCGATGTCGCTCGCCTGATGGTCATCCGCCGCATGAAGCCGCTCGGCTTCACCCTGGACGAGATGCGTGCCCTGCTGGACGCCACGGAGCGCCTGGACTCGGGCGAGGACCTGCCGTCCGCGGAGCGCGAGCGGCTGCTGGAGCGACTGCGCGGTTTCGAACAGGCGGCACAGCAGCGGGTGGCGGACCTGCGCACCCAGCTGGCCCGCGCCGAGGAGTTCGCGGCCACGCTGGCGGAGCGTCTCTCTCGGCCTTTCACCATCTGACACGGTTCCGCTGGCCGCTGGCCGCTGGCCGCTGGCCGCTGGCCGCTGGCCGCTGGGCGTTGAACGCTGGGGCTGCGGTTGCCGTTCCTGCTGGCGGTGACGGTGACGGTGACGACGGCGCCGAACCCGGTGGCCCGGCGGCTGATCGACCGGGCCGACTGGCTGTTACGGCGCTACGCCGGCCGCCGCGCCGAGCTGGAGGGCGGCGGTGTCGATGGCCGAGGACGAACTGCTGCCGGTGCTGCACGACCACGAACGCCGCCGCCGGGATGAGCGCGAATGCCCCGCCAGATGGGCACGTCACCGACCGTGCGGGCCCGGTGCCGGAAGATCGGCGATGGCAGCAGCGGGGCGGCACCGGCGCCGCGTCCCGCTGCCAAGGGATGAACGCCCGGAGCAGCACCGCTTCCCCGAAGTCGGGCGGGGGTGGCACGAGCAGGACCCGGAAGGGCAACACCCCGCCGTGGCCGGTGCCCTGTGCGCGCTCGCGGACCAGGGCCGGCTGGTCCTCCCCGCCCTGTAGGCCGCGAACATCCAGCTGTACGCGGCGCCCAGGCGTGAGGGACGGCACGTCGGCACAGGGCTGACCCTGTCCAGCCCGCAGCCCGCAGCCCGCAGCCCGCAGCCCGCAGCCCGCAGCCCGCAGCCCGCAGCCCGCAGCCCGCCAGCCCGCAGCCCGCAGCCGTGGGAGCCGGCCGCAGATGCTCTGGAGTTGCCCGGCTTCGGGGGACCGGAGGTTGTCGGTGCCGCCTGTCTTCACGCGGCCCTCGGCGGGCCGGCCCTCTCCAGGTCGGCCGGCTCGCGGTGCGTGATCGTCGCCGTCCGCGCTACGTGAAGGACCGAAGGCGGAGGCTGTTGGTGACGACGAACACCGAGGAGAAGGCCATCGCGGCACCGGCGATCATGGGGTTGAGCAGGCCGGCGGCGGCAAGCGGCAGGGCCGCGACGTTGTAACCGAAGGCCCAGAACAGGTTGCCCTTGATGATGGCCAGGGTCCTGCGGGACAGGCGGATGGCGTCCGCCGCGACCCGCAGGTCGCCGCGGACGAGAGTCAGGTCGCCCGCCTCGACGGCCGCGTCGGTGCCGGTGCCCATGGCCAGGCCCAGGTCGGCCTGCGCGAGGGCGGCCGCGTCGTTGACGCCGTCGCCGACCATCGCGACCGTCCGGCCCTCGGACTGGAGTCGCTTGACCACATCGACCTTGTCCTGCGGCAGGACGTCGGCGATGACCTCGTCGATACCGACGGCCCCGGCCACCGACTCGGCGACCGTCCGGTTGTCGCCGGTCAGGAGCACGGGCGTCAGACCCAGCCGGCGCAGCTCTGCCACCGCCTCGGCACTGGTCTCCTTGATGGCGTCGGCGACGGTCAGGACACCGCGCGCCTGGCCGTCCCAGGCGACGACGACCGCCGTACGTCCCTCCGCCTCCGCGGCGGCCTTGGCCTCGGCCAGGTCCCGGGGCAGCTCGATGGCCCACTCCGTCAGGAGCTTCTCGCGCCCGACGAGGACGGCGTGCCCGTCGACGACGCCCTGGACCCCGAGACCCGCGACGTTCTCGAAGTTCTCCGGCACGGGCAGGCCCCCGGCCCGCTCCACTGCCCCGGCCGCTACGGCCCGGGCGATGGGGTGCTCGGAGGCGTGCTCCAGCGCGCCCGCCAGCCGCAGCAGTTCGGCCTTGTCCGTTCCGCGCGCCGTGAAGACGTCCTGCAACTGCATCCGGCCCGTGGTCACCGTGCCGGTCTTGTCGAGGACGACGGTGTCGACGCGGCGTGTCGACTCCAGGACCTCCGGACCCTTGATGAGGATGCCGAGCTGGGCGCCGCGGCCCGTGCCGACCATCAGTGCGGTCGGCGTCGCGAGCCCGAGGGCGCACGGGCAGGCGATGATCAGGACGGCCACGGCGGCCGTGAACGCGGCGGTCACGTCACCCGTGACGCCGAGCCAGGCCCCGAGGGTGGCGACGGCGATCAGCAGTACGACGGGCACGAAGACGCCTGAGATCCGGTCCGCGAGACGCTGTACCTCGGCCTTCCCGTTCTGCGCGTCCTCGACGAGTTTCGCCATGTGGGCGAGCTGGGTGTCGGCGCCGACCCGGGTCGCCTCGACGACCAGGCGTCCGCCGGCGTTCACGGTCGCCCCGGTCACCGCGTCGCCGACGGCCACGTCCACCGGCACGGACTCGCCGGTCAGCATGGAGGCGTCCACCGCCGACACGCCTTCGACGACGGTCCCGTCGGTCGCGATCTTCTCCCCGGGGCGTACGACGAACCGGTCACCGACCGCCAACTGGGCGACCGGGATACGTACCTCCGTGCCGCCCCGCAGTACCGACACGTCCCTCACGCCCAGCTCCAGCAGCGCCCGGAGCGCGGCACCCGCCTTGCGCTTGGACCTCGTCTCCAGATAGCGCCCGGCAAGAATGAACGTGGTGACGCCGGCCGCGGCCTCCAGATAGATGGACGACGAGCCGTCCGAGCGGGTGATGGTGAATTCGAACCCGTGCCGCATGCCCGGCATCCCGGCGTCCCCGAAGAACAGCGCCCACAGCGACCAGCCCAGGGCGGCGAGCGTACCGATGGACACCAGCGTGTCCATGGTCGCGCCACCGTGCCGGACATTCGTCCAGGCCGCCGTGTGGAAGGGGAACGCGCCCCAGACGACGACCGGAGCGGCGAGCGTCAGCGACAGCCACTGCCAGTTGTCGAACTGCAGGGCCGGGACCATCGCCATCAGGACGACCGGTACCGAGAGCGCGAGCGACACGAACAGCCGCTGCCGCAGGGAGAGCAACTCCCCGTCCGCGGCAGGGGCGGCCGACCGGACGTCGCCCTCCTCACCGGCCGGGGGCGCGGGCACAGGCGGCTCCTTCGCCGTGTATCCGGTCTTCTCGACGGTGGCGATGAGGTCGGCCACCTCGATCCCGTCCGAGTAGGAGATCTTCGCCTTCTCGGTGGCGAAGTTGACGGTCGCCGTGACGCCGTCCATGCGGTTGAGCTTCTTCTCGATACGGGCCGCGCACGAGGCGCAGGTCATGCCGCCGATGGAGAGCTCGACCTCAGGGGCGGACGCGGGTGCCGTGCCGGGACGCGTCTTCTCGGGAACGGTGCTGGGCATGGGGGATTCTCCTGGGGAGGGCCGGGACGTACGGCGTCCGTATCAGCGGAGCGGCACATCCCGGCGCGGAGGTCATCGCGTGGTCCGGTCCGGGGTCGGGTGCCCGGACGGGGTCACACCGTGCCGACGAGCTCGTAACCCGCCTCGTCGACGGCGGCGCGGACGGCCTCTTCGTCGAGCGGGCCGGCGGAGGTGACGGTCACTTCACCCGTCTTGGCGTCGGCCTGGACCGCGGCGACGCCGTCCAGCGCGGACACTTCCTGCGAGACCGCGCCCTCGCAGTGGCCGCAGGTCATGCCGGACACCTTGTAGACGGTGGTGACGCCACTGCCCTGGCCGTCGGCCGTGGTGCCGGGGTTCTTCTGGTCGGTCATGGCTTCTTCCTCAGGTGTCGATGCGTGGTCTGCTTCCGGGAGGCGGGAGGAGTCCGTCCCCTTACATCCCGTCGAGGTCAACCATATACCCCCTCGGGGTATTCCTGAAGTGAGACCCCGCGTGCGGGATTCTTTCTGTGCCCCGTGGCCGAGCGGGGGCGGAATGTGATGCCCGTCGACCAGGACCGGACCATCAACCGCTTCGCCCCGGCCGCGACGGGCGGTGTCCAGGAGGTGATGTCCGGCCGGTCCGCCGGTGCCGAGCAGACAGGTCCGATCCGCGACCGCCTGCGCAATGAGGCCGCAGCGTCCCGTCCCAGCACGGCAAGGATCTTGAGGCAACCCGTAACCCCGTGGGCGACCCGGGGTTGGTAGCGCTGGGGGCTTGGTGCCGATGGTGGTCGTTCCGATCCCCATGCCCAAATCCCGGCGATGTCGAGTGAAGGCTCGCGGGGTTGCGTATGTCGGGTCGGGCGAGAACGCGAGAGACCGCACGCCCTGGACAGCGGGAGGACGGGGAAAACCGTGACCGAGATGGTGCCAGGGAAGGCCGCGGTGGCCGCGACGGAGGGGACCGGCGCCGCGACACCTGACGTTGCCGGCGCCTCTGCTCCTGAAGAGGGCGCGCACACCGTACTCGGACATGCGACTGATGCCGATGCCGCTGCCTCCGAAGTGGCCGGCGGGGCCGACAAGGCCGGAGAGGTTGCCAGGAGGTGTGCTGAAGCGGGGCGCACTGAGGTGGGTGCCGGGGCGCCCGCAGGGGCGCGTTCGCCGTACGAGGGAGGCCTGAGGCGTCAGCCGGCGCGCGAGCCGGCGGCGCGCACCTACGCGCGTGCCCTGCCGATCGTCCCGGTGCGAGCACGCGGGCTGACCATCGAGGGTGCGGACGGGCGCCGCTACCTGGACTGCCTCTCGGGCGCGGGAACCCTGGCCCTCGGGCACAACCACCCCGTGGTCCTGGAAGCGATCCGCAAGGTCCTCGACTCGGGCGCACCGCTGCACGCCTTCGGTCTGGCGACCCCCGTCAAGGACGCCTTCCTCACCGAACTGTTCCGCACCCTGCCGCGGGGACTCGCCGACCACGCCCGGGTGCGGTTCTGCGGGCCGGCCGGAACGGACGCCGTCGGGGCCGCGTTCGAGCTCGTCCGTTCCGCGACCGGCCGGAGCGGCCTGTGCGCCTTCACCGGCGCCCACCACGGGATCACCACCGGGGCACTGGAGGCGTCCGGGAACGCTTTCGACGTACGGGTCGCGCGCCTGCCCTATCCGCAGGACTACCGCTGTCCGTTCGGCGTCGGCGGCGAGCGCGGTGCTGAACTCGCCGCCCGCTGGACCGAGTCCGTTCTCGACGACCCCCAGTCGGGGGTGCCACTGCCCGCCGGGATGATCCTCGAACCCGTGCAGGACGAGGGCGGGGTGCTTCCCGCGCCGGACGAGTGGATGCGACGCGTCCGGCAGATCACCGCCGCACGGTCCATCCCCCTGATCGCCGACGAGGTCCAGACCGGCATCGGTCGCACCGGCGCCTTCTGGGCGGTGGAGCACAGCGGCGTCACCCCTGATGTGATGGTCCTCTCGAAGGCCATCGGAGGCAGCCTGCCCTTGGCCGTCGTCGTGTACCGCGACGACCTCGACGTAGAGGAATGCGGCGCCCACGGGGACACGTTCCGCGGCAACCAACTCGCCATGGCCGCGGGAACGGCGACCTTGGCCTACGTCCGCGAGAACCGCCTCGCCGAACGCGCGGCCACGCTGGGCTCCCGCATGCTCATCCAACTCCGGGAACTGGCGGACCGGTTCCCGATGATCGGGGAAGTACGGGGGCGGGGACTGATGATCGGCGTGGAGATGGTGGACACGGCGGAGAGGCAGAGAGGTGCCGAGAGCGGTGGACGTGGCGGCGCCGGCGAGTCCGACGGTGATGGCGGCGCTGGCGGCGCTGGCGGTGCCGGTGAGATCGGCGACGGTGCCAGTGATACCGGTGGCGACAGGGCGCTTTGGGCAGGCCGCGCGGGTGGTGTCGGCGTGAGTCCGAAGATGCCCCGCGTCGCCACCACCGCGCCTCGCCCGGCTGCTCCAGAACTCGCGGCCGCTGTGCAGCGGGAGTGCCTGCGCCGTGGCCTGATCGTCGAGCTCGGCGGCCGTCACGCGAGCGTCGTGCGGCTGCTTCCGCCGCTGACGATCAGCGACGAGCAGGCGACCGCGGTGCTGGAACGCCTGGCCGACGCGGTGGAGACGGTGGCCCGCAGCCACGTCCATGGCGACCAGCAGCGCCCAGGGTGACCGGACGCGCGGTGCGGGGGCTTCGCGCCCGTACGTCCACGCGGACTCCTGCGTCCGCAAGAACCCATGTGCCTGCCTCGTCTTGCGTGTGCAAGGGACCTGGTGCGCACGCGTGGGCCCCCAGGTCCGCGCCTCCGCCAGCTCCTGCGCGCTCACGAACTCGCCCACCCACGCCGACTCGTACGACCGAGCAGACGTGCTCCGCCCGCCCTTCGCCGACTGACGTACCCCGAACATCGCTCACCTCCGAACACACTCCCCGACGTCTGCAACACCCGAACCCAGCGCGTGTCCCTGCTCCGGCACGGCGCCGACACGTCCCGCCCGCACGAGCCAGAACCACCCCGAGGAACATGCCTTGAACACCAGCTCCGGCCCAGACGGCATTGCCCCCGCAGTCCTCCCCTCACCCGGCTCGTCCGGCGCGGCCCTGCCGTGCTCCGCCGACGAAAGGGTCCCCCGCCAGGCGGCACCCGTCGGCCCCGCCCCGACCGCCACGTCGACCGAACGACGCACGACGGAGCCCTCGCTCCAAAGCGCGGCCTCACCAGGGCTGGACGGCAGCCCCGCACCGCAAGAGACATCCCATGCCCAGGGAGGCAACCCGGTGGCCGAGTCGCTGCGCGCCGCCGGCCCCGACCCCCTGGAGCATCCCGACCCGCACGCCGCAGCTGAGGCCGCGGGCGTGGAGAACCTGTTGCGATGCTGGGTACGCGAGGCCCATCTCCCCGCCCCCGACAACGGCATCCTCCGCATCCCGCTCCCGGCCAGCGGAACGGCCCTCCTCGCGCCCGTCCGCTACTGGTCCCCGACGGGATGGCACCGCTTCGGTCTCCCGTCCCTGGCGGGGACTCCCGCTGAGTCCCCGCCGGCCGACGCGGTAACGGTCGCCGCACTGCTCGCCAGAGAGGCAGCGCTCACCGACAAGACCGAAGAGACACCGCTGACCGAAGAGACACCACTGACCGAAAAGACACCGCTCGCCGAGCGGACACCGCTCAGCGGAGAGACACCGCTCCCCCGGAAGACGCCGAGCACCCCAGCCCCCCGCCCGGACCTCGGGCCAGCCGGCCATACCGCCAAGACCCCGGAGTCGATCGCCAGCCCCCGTGCACCGCTCGCGATCCAGGTACCTCCCGGCTCCGCCACGATCACCCCCGCGATTGCATCCACGGCCACCCCTTCGACAGGCACGACCTTTCCCGTGACCGGTGCAGCCGCTCCCGCAGTCACCGCCCGGGCCCTCGCCCAGCCGGCCGCCGGCGCCGCCGACCTCGTCGCACGCGTGGCCGACTCCGTCCGCCGAACCGGTGCCATCCTGAGCGAGCGAAGGAAGCATCCCGCCGACGTCTGCGACCTCTTCCTCGCCGCCGAACAGGCGCTCGTGCTCGGACACCCCCTGCACCCGACCCCGAAGAGCCGCGAGGCTCTCTCCGAAGCCGAAGCCCGGCTGTACTCGCCCGAGCTGCGCGGCTCCTTTCCTTTGCACTGGATGGCTGTCGCCCCCTCCGTACTCGCCACCGACTCCGCCTGGACCGAACGTGGCCGCCTCGTCCCCGCCGATCAGCTCACCGCACGTCTGGCCGCAACCGGACTGCCGCTGCCCGACGCTCACGCGGCCCTGCCCCTGCATCCATGGCAACTGCGCGAGGTCCTGCACCGCCCCGAGGTCGCGGCCCTGCTCGACGCCGGACTCCTGAGGGACCTCGGCGCCCACGGCGTTCCATGGCACCCCACCTCCTCTCTACGAACCGTCCACCGCTCCGGTTCCCCCGCCATGCTCAAGCTGTCGCTGGGCCTGCGCATCACCAACTCCCGTCGTGAGAACCTCCGCAAGGAACTTCACCGCGGTGTGGAGGTCCACCGGCTGCTCCGCGGTGGCCTGTTCCAGCAGTGGCGGGCCGCCCACCCCGGGTTCGACATCGTCCGTGACCCGGCCTGGCTCGCCGTGGACGGACCCGACGGCAACCCCGTGCCCGGACTGGACGTGATGATCCGGCACAACCCGTTCAGCCCCTCGGACAGCGTCTCCTGCATCGCCGGACTCGTGTCGCTCCGCCCGCAGGCCGCACCAGCCGCCACCGAACGCCGGACCGCTGACCGGCCGGTTCTGCGATCCCGCCTGGCCGAGGTCATCACCCGGCTTGCCGGCCGGACCGGCCGCCCCCGGGAAGCCGTTGCCACCGAGTGGTTCCTGCGCTACCTCGAACAGGTGGTCCGTCCGGTGCTGTGGCTGGACGCGGCGGCCGGAATCGCCCTGGAGGCGCACCAGCAGAACACGCTGCTCCTGCTGGACGGCGACGGCTGGCCCGTCGGCGGCCGTTACCGCGACAACCAGGGCTACTACTTCCGCGAGTCCCGACGTACGGAACTCGACGCCCGGCTGCCCGGCATCGGCGAACACAGCGACACCTTCGTCTCCGACGAGGTCACCGACGAGCGTTTCGCGTACTACCTCGCGATCAACAACGTCTTCGGTCTCATCGGCGCGTTCGGCTCCCAGCGTCTGGCCGACGAACGGCTGCTGCTCGCCGCATTCCGATGCTTCCTCCGGACAGTCACCTCCGGTCCCTCCCGCCCGCGCAGTCCCTTGCCCGCCCGCCTGCTCGACTCACCCGCCCTGCGCTGCAAGGCCAACCTGCTGACCCGCGTGCACGGCCTCGACGAACTGGTCGGCCCGGTGGACACCCAGTCCGTCTACGTCACCATCGCCAACCCTCTGCACGCCTGAGCGGTATGTCCGACCACCGCCCGTGGGCCCCGCGATCCTGAGTGGTACGTCCGACCACCGCCAACCTGCCGTGCTCCTGACCGGTTCGCCCGACCACCACCCACCCCCTTCACTTCGAAGAACGTGACCGACTCCGCAGCTTGAACTCCGCAGCTTGAGAGGAGCGCCGCCGTGCCCCCCGCCGACGCGAACACCACCGGCGCCACCATCACCGCCTCCGTCGGTGGCACCGGAGTCGACGCGCGACCCGGGACGGGCGAAAGCAGCACCGACTCGGGCGTACGCGGGGACGGCGTCCACCCGAACGGCCCGGACCGTGAGGACATGACCCCTACCGTGGCCGGCGCACGGACCGCTCCCGTCCTCCCGGCAGCCCAGGACCTGCTCGGCCACATCGCCGACTGGGGAGCCGTCGCCACCCCGGCGGGCACGTTCCGCCTCGTCCCCGTCCGCGTCGAACGGGACCTACCGCTCGTCAGCCGCTGGATGAACGACCCCGCCGTCGCGGAGTTCTGGGAGCTGGCCGGGGATCGGACCGTCACCGAGGAGCACCTGCGGACCCAACTCGACGGCGACGGACGCAGCGTTCCGTGTCTCGGTGTGCTGGAAGGCACGCCGATGAGCTACTGGGAGATCTACCGCGCGGACCTCGATCCACTGGCCCGTCACTATTCCGCGCGCCCACACGACACCGGTATCCACCTCCTCGTCGGCGATGCCGCCGACCGGGGGAAAGGTCTTGGCAGCGCACTGCTCAAAGCCGTCGCCGATCTCGTGCTCGACAGACGCTCGTCCTGTGCCCGCGTCGTCGCGGAACCCGACTTTCGCAACATGCCCTCCATCGCCGCCTTCCGCAGGGCCGGATTCCGCTTCTCCGCCGAGGTCGATCTGCCCGCCAAGCGGGCCGCCCTCATGCTTCGAGACCGGTCCTTGCCCCCTCTCCTGTAACGCCACGTCACAGCGTCGACACTTTTAGTACGTGTCGCGCGCCGGTCCGGTTCCCACTCGCGCCGAACCGATTTTTAGCCGAGTCGATCTCAGCCGTACACAACCCCACGACCTCTGCCCTGACCGGCGTGATCTCCGCGACAGTCGAGCCCCGCCTGCGCCCGGCCGATCCCTCACCGGACGAAAACGAAGCGCCCCCGGCCCGCAAGCGATCCGGCCCCGTCCCGAACCCGCCAACCCCGGCCGCCGCCGGACCGATCCGATCCCTCGCGAGGAGCACCCGGTCTTGATCCCATCCCTCGTCCCCGCCGTGACCGCCCGTTTGTCAGTGCCGGGCCGTAGGGTGGTCGCGCTATGACGAAGCCCTCACTCCCTGAACTCCTGCACGCTGCCGTCACCGCCGTCGGCGGCACGGAGCGCCCTGGCCAGGTGACCATGGCCGAAGCCGTCGCGAACGCGATCGACGACGGCTCCCATCTGCTGGTCCAGGCCGGCACCGGCACCGGAAAGTCGCTGGGTTATCTCGTGCCCGCGCTCGCGCACGGGGAGCGCGTCGTCGTAGCGACCGCCACCCTCGCCCTGCAGCGCCAGCTGGTGGAGCGGGACCTGCCCCGCACGGTCGAGTCGCTGCACCCGCTGCTGCGCCGTCGCCCGGAGTTCGCGATGCTCAAGGGCCGGTCGAACTACCTCTGTCTGCACCGCCTGCACGAGGGCGTCCCGCAGGACGAGGAGGAGGGCCTCTTCGATCAGTTCGAGGCCGCTGCGCCCACCAGCAAGCTGGGCCAGGACCTGCTGCGGCTGCGGGAATGGTCGGACGAGACCGAGACGGGCGACCGTGACAACCTCACGCCCGGTGTCTCCGACCGCGCCTGGGCCCAGGTGTCGGTCTCCTCGCGCGAGTGCCTGGGCGCCACGAAGTGCGCGTACGGCGCCGAGTGCTTCGCCGAGATGTCCCGCGAGCGCGCCAAACTCGCCGACGTCGTCGTCACCAACCACGCGCTGCTCGCGATCGACGCGATCGAAGGCGCCCCGGTCCTTCCGCAGCACGAGGTGCTGATCGTCGACGAGGCGCACGAACTCGTCTCCCGGGTCACCGGAGTGGCCACCGGTGAGCTCACGCCCGGCCAGGTCAACCGCGCGGTGCGCCGCGCCGCGAAGCTGGTCAACGAGAAGGCGGCCGACCAGCTCCAGACCGCCGCCGAGGGCTTCGAGCGGCTGATGGAACTGGCGCTGCCGGGCCGCCTTGAGGAGATCCCGGAGGATCTCGGCTACGCGCTCATGGCACTGCGGGATGCCTGCCGCACCGTGATCTCCGGGATCGGCGCCACCCGCGACAAGTCCGTCCAGGACGAGGACGCGGTCCGCAAGCAGGCGCTGGCCTCCGTGGAGAGCGTGCACGACGTGGCGGAGCGGATCACGAACGGCTCCGAGTGGGACGTCGTCTGGTACGAGCGGCACGACCGCTTCGGCGCCTCCCTGCGCGTCGCCCCCATGTCCGTGTCGGGCCTGCTGAGGGAGAAACTCTTCGCGGACCGCTCGGTGGTCCTGACGTCCGCGACTCTCAAACTCGGCGGCGACTTCAACGGCGTCGGCGCTTCGCTCGGCCTCGCCCCCGAGGGCACGGAAGGCGAGGACGTTCCGCAGTGGAAGGGCGTCGACGTCGGCTCGCCCTTCGACTATCCCCGGCAGGGCATCCTGTACGTCGCCAAACATTTGGCGCGCCCCGCGCGGGACGGCGACCGCGCGGACATGCTCGACGAACTCACCGAGCTGATCGAGGCGGCCGGCGGCCGCACGCTCGGCCTGTTCTCCTCGATGCGGGGCGCCCAGCTGGCCGCGGAGGAACTGCGCTCCCGCATCCCCGAGTTCCCGATCCTCCTGCAGGGCGAGGAGACACTCGGCGAACTGATCAAAAACTTCGCGGCGGATCCGAAGACCTGCCTCTTCGGCACGCTGTCGCTCTGGCAGGGCGTCGACGTCCCCGGACCCAGCTGCCAGTTGGTCGTCATGGACAAGATCCCGTTCCCCCGGCCGGACGACCCGCTGATGAGCGCCCGCCAGAAGGCCGTGGAGGAGGCCGGAGGCAACGGCTTCATGGCGGTCGCCGCCACTCACGCGGCGCTGCTCATGGCGCAGGGTGCCGGCCGCCTCGTCCGCGCGTCGGGGGACCGTGGCGTCGTCGCCGTCCTCGACCAACGGCTGGCTACCGCGCGGTACGGGAGCTATCTGAAGGCGTCACTGCCGGACTTCTGGTACACCACTGACCGTCACCAGGTACGGAAGTCGCTGGCAGCGATCGACGCGGCTGCGAAGCAGACGGAAACCGACTGACACGGCGCTTCGGGCCCGGCAAGCGGTAGCTTGCCGGGCCCGAAGCGGCTGGGGCCTCGATCGACGCCGAAGCCAGAAAACACAGGGCCCCGGAACCGGCGCAGGGGTCCCGGGGCCCGGTCAGAGGGCGGCCTTCGAGGGCCGGCCCGCCGCAGCCGTCACACGCGGCGCAGCACTGCCACCACCTTGCCGAGGATGGTCGCGTCGTCGCCCGGGATCGGCTCGTAGGCAGAGTTGTGCGGGAGGAGCCAGACGTGGCCGTCCTCGCGCTTGAAGCGCTTGACGGTGGCCTCACCGTCGAGCATCGCGGCCACGATGTCACCGTTCTCGGCGACCGGCTGGCGGCGGACGGTGACCCAGTCTCCGTCACAGATCGCGGCCTCGATCATGGAGTCGCCGACGACCTTGAGGACGAACAGCTCACCGTCACCGACCAACTGCCGGGGCAGCGGGAAGACGTCCTCGACGGACTCCTCCGCGAGGATCGGGCCACCGGCGGCGATGCGGCCGACCAGGGGGACGTAGGACGCGGCGGGCTTGCCGGCGGTGTCGGTGGGCTGCGCCGACGACGCCTGGTCCGAGCCGCGTACCTCGTACGCGCGCGGCCGGTGCGGGTCGCGGCGCAGGAAGCCCTTGCGCTCCAGTGCCATCAGCTGGTGGGCGACGGAAGAGGTGCTGGACAGGCCGACGGCTTGTCCGATCTCCCGCATCGACGGCGGGTAGCCGCGCCGCTGCACCGAGTCCCTGATGACCTCGATCACCCGGCGTTGCCGGTCGGTGAGTCCGGAGCTGTCCGCCCGGATGCCTGGAGGTCGGCCCGGCAGGGAGCGCTTGTGCCCCTCGGGATTCGTGGCTTCGTTCATCGCATGCACCGGCTCAAGTCGGCCCTGGGAGCGGTCCTGGGCAGTGATGGTGGCACTGTCTGCGGTGGTGGTCACGTCGGCCCCTCTCGATGGTCTCCCTGCTGGACAACGGTAGTTGCTTTCGAAAGGTTGCGCCAAACACACGTTCGAGTGAAAAAAGGCGGATAGCCTGACTTGATCATGAGTCTGGGTGTATGGCTGACGCGGCACCTAGCAGGCAAAAGGGCTCATTGTTGTACTCTTCACCGCCGGGGTGGCGACCTCGTGGGTGCCGCCCCAGTCTGCCATCCGCGGTCGTGCCGGCCGGGGACCGGCCCCCATCTGTGCGGGAACCGCACGTGCCCTCCGTGCGGCGCCCACGCTATCTCCGCATGTGGCGAAGCGATACGGCTGTGCGCGCGTGGGTGCGGTGTGGGTGGGCGGGCCCGGGGCACACGCCTCTACGCGAGCGACACGCGCGTACGGTGTGTATGTATGAGCCAATCCCCACATGTAGTGGTTGGATTGCGGCAGCAGCCCAGAAGTTGTGGTCCCCCGGGTCTTCGCGCCCTCGACGATCGCCTATGCTGGGGCTGCTTCATGGGGCCGGAGAGGCTTTCTGAGGCTATTGAGTCTGCTGTGAGGAGGGTTGGAGTTCATGCACTGCCCTTTCTGCAGGCACCCCGACAGCCGTGTCGTCGACAGCCGTACGACCGACGACGGCACGTCGATCCGCAGGCGCCGCCAGTGTCCTGACTGCTCCCGTCGTTTCACGACCGTGGAGACGTGCTCGCTCATGGTGGTCAAGCGGTCCGGAGTCACCGAGCCTTTCAGTCGTACCAAGGTCATCAACGGTGTGCGCAAGGCATGCCAGGGACGGCCTGTCACCGAGGACGCGCTCGCCCAGCTCGGCCAGCGGGTCGAGGAGGCGGTGCGGGCCACCGGGAGTGCCGAGCTGACCACGCACGACGTGGGGCTGGCCATACTCGGCCCGTTGCAGGAGCTCGATCTCGTCGCCTATCTGCGGTTCGCCTCCGTCTATCGGGCGTTCGACTCGCTCGAGGACTTCGAGGCCGCCATCGCGGAACTCAGGGAACAGACGGGGCCCCCCGCCGCGGACGACGAAGACCGCGAAGGCACTGTCGCGGGGAGCCAGGAAGACCAACGCGGGTCCGGAGGGACTGCTCAGGTCCCCGAACCCGCACGCGCCGCCGACTGACCGGCGGGCCGGACCGGAGCCTCAGGCGGAGAACTTGTGGTGCTTGCGGTGGTCGGCCACCCACCGCACCAGCGGCCCCTCG
>NZ_JBSFTY010000040.1:0-82616 GCF_053591515.1 Streptomyces sp. NPDC003011 | reverse complement strand
GGTGGGTGAGACCTGGAAGCGTTCGGCGGCCCGGCGCAGGGGCCAGCCGTCCTCGACCACGCAGCGGGCCAGGCGCAGGCGTCCGGTCTCGGTCAGGGGTGCGTTACGGTGGGGCACGAGGGCCTTTCTGTTGGTGTAGACGTCGCAATCCACACCGAACCGGAAGGCCCTCACCTGTTTCAAGATCCCTCAGCCGAGACCTGGCTCACCCGTCCACAACCTCCCCGGACAGAACACCTAGGCCCCGCGCCGGACCTCCGCACCGGTTCCCGCACCGGTTCCCGCACCGGCCCGTGCGCCCGTGCCCGCGCCGGTGCCCGCTCCGGCCTCCGCGCCGTCGCCCGCCTCCCGTGCGTCGTACGCCGACCGCGCCGCCGAGATCTCCTCCTGGTGCGTCTCGGTCCACGTCACCAGGGACCGGATCGTCGTGTGCAAGGTCCCGCCGAGCGGGGTGAGTTCGTAGTCCACCCGCGGCGGCACCACCGGATGCACCGTCCGCTTCACCAGCCCGTCGCGTTCCAGCGAGCGCAGCGTCACGGTGAGCATCCGCTGGCTGATCCCGTCGATCTCCCGCCGCAGCTCGGTGAAGCGCAGCCGCCGGTTCTCCAGCAGCGCGATGACCAGGAGCGACCACTTGTCGGCCACCCGGTCGAGGATCTGCCGTACCTGGCAGTCCTCCCGGGTGTCCCACTGGAAGGGGTCGGTGTCGCCGTAGTCCACGGTGTCGGTGCCTGCGCAGTTACTCGGTGACTTCGAAGTGCCTTCTTCCATGTCTGCCGATGCTGCCGGAGGCTGAGGGCGGTTACAAGAGGGAACCGACCCTCGATCCCGTAACCGCCCCCTAGTTGTGGAGTACTGCCATGGGCACGCGCGCTTGGGCGCTGTTACTCGTCCTCTGCGGAACGATCTTCCTGGAGGGCATCGACGTCGCGATGATGGCGGTCGCGATCCCGTCGATCAGGTCCGATCTCGGGCTGACGACCGGCACGGCGGCCTGGGTGATGAGCGCCTATGTCCTCGGGTACGCCGGCTTCACGCTGCTCGGCGGCCGGGCCGCGGACCTGCTCGGCCGCCGCCGGATGTTCCTGGCCTGGCTGACCGTCTTCCTCGTCTTCTCCGGACTCGGCGGCTTCGCGACCGACGGCTGGATGCTGGTCGTCGCCCGCTTCGTCACCGGAGTGTCCGCCGCGTTCATGACCCCGGCGGCGCTGTCCCTGATCACCACGTCCTACCCGCAGGGCCCGCGGCGCGACAAGGCCCTGCTGGTGTTCGCGGGCACGGCGGCCGGCGGTTTCTCGCTCGGTCTCGTCGTCGGCGGCCTGCTCACCGAACTCGGCTGGCGCTGGGTGTTCTTCGCACCGGTGCTGCTGGCGGGCGCGCTGCTCCTGGCGGCCGTACGGCTGGTACCGCGACAGGAGACCCCGCCCCTCGGTCACCGGGGCTTCGACCTGCCCGGCGCGCTGACCGCCGCCGGCGCCATGCTGCTGGCCGCCTACACCGTCGTACGCCTGGAACACGGCCTGGACGGCTGGCCGTCGACGGCGGCGGCGGCCCTCGCGGCACTGCTGCTGGCCGTCGTCTTCGTCACCGTCGAGCGGCGGTCCGCCGCCCCTCTGGTCCGGCTCGGCATCCTGCGCAAGGGCCCGGTCGTACGGGCCGACCTGGGGGCGCTGCTCTTCGTCGGGGCCTTCTTCGGCTTCCAGTTCGTCGTGACGCTGTACCTGCAGGAGCTGCGCGGCTGGTCCTCGCTCCAGACGGCCGTCGCCCTGGTGATCATGGGCTGTGACGCGGTGCTGGCGCCGACACTCACCCCGAAGCTGGTCGCCCGGTTCGGCCACGCCCGGGTGATCGTCGGCGGATTCGCCCTGGCGGTCGTCGCGTACGGGCTGTTCCTGCCGGTCGGCCTGGACTGGCCGTACCTGGCGATGCTGCCGACGCTGTTCCTGGCGGGCACGGCCTTCGCGCTGGCGTACGGTCCGCTGACGATCGCCGCGACCGACGGGGTCGCCGACGCCGAGCAGGGCCTGGCGGGCGGGCTGCTCAACACCGCCACACAGTTCGGCTCGGCGGTCGGGATCTCGGCGGTGACCGCCGTCTACGGCCTGGCGGCCGGCGAGTCCAGCGGCTCGGGGCCCAGCTCCGGGGCGGCCGGCGCCGATCCCGAGGCCACGCTGTCGGCGTTCCGTACGGCGCTCGCCGTGCCCGTCGCGATGGTGGTGCTGGGCCTGCTGGTCTCGGTCCTGAGCGTGCGGGCGGAGCGGCGGGCGGTGCGCAGCGCGTCCCAGGTCAGCAGCGTCAGCGCCAGCCAGACCAGTGCGAAGCCGGCCCAGCGCTCGGGCGGCATGGCCTCGCGGAAGTAGAGGACGCCGAGCAGGAACTGGAAGACGGGCGCCAGGTACTGCAACAGCCCCAGCGTGGACAGCGGCACCCGGATCGCGGCGGCGCCGAAGCAGACGAGGGGGATCGCGGTGACGACACCGGTCGCGGCGAGCAGGGCCGCGTGCCCCGCGCCCTCGGAGGCGAAGGTGGCCTCGCCGCTCGTGCCCAGCCACAGCAGATAGCCGAGCGCGGGCAGGAACTGGATCGCGGTCTCGGCGGCCAGCGACTCGACGCCGCCGAGGTTGACCTTCTTCTTGACCAGGCCGTACGTCGCGAAGGAGAAGGCGAGGGTGAGGGAGATCCACGGTGGCTGCCCGTACCCGATGGTGAGCACCAGCACGGCGGCGAAGCCGATGCCGACCGCCGCCCACTGCACGGGCCGCAGCCGTTCCTTCAGGAGCAGGACGCCCATCGCGATGGTGACGAGGGGGTTGATGAAGTACCCGAGCGAGGCCTCGACCACGTGACCGGAGTTCACGGCCCAGATGTAGACGCCCCAGTTCACGGTGATGACGGCCGCGGCGATGGTGATCAGCCCCAGCCTGCCCGGCTGCCGCAGCAGCTCACCGGCCCACGCCCAGCGTCGTACGACCAGCAGGGCGACGGCGACGAAGGCCAGCGACCAGACCATCCGGTGGGCGAGGATCTCCGCCGCGCCGGCGGGCTTGAGCAGCGGCCAGAACAGGGGCACCAGTCCCCACATCCCGTATGCCGCGAAGCCGTTCAGCAGACCTATGCGCTGCTCGCTCTTCGACGTCCCGGCCACGGGCCCCTCCCTCTCACGTACTGCTCGCCTGCAAGAAGGTAGCGCCGGGCACCCCCGCCTGTCATGCCCGTATCGGCATACGGTCATGACAGGCGGGGGTGGAGGGTCAAGGGCCGGACGGGGGAGCGTCAGCCCTTGAGCGCTGCCGCGATCGCCTCGGAGAACGGGGTGGTCGGGCGGCCGGCCAGGCGGGACAGGTCGCCGGTGGAGACCACCAGCTCGCCCTTCTCGATCGAGGCGTCCACGCCGGCGAGGATCGCGGCGAACGGCTCGGGCAGTCCGGCGCCGGTCAGGATCCCGATGAGGGCGTCGGGGGAGACGGCCGAGTAGGTGATCTCCCTGCCGGTCAGCCGGCTCAGCTCGGCCGCGTACTCGGCGAAGCTCCACGCCTGGTCGCCGCCCAGCTCGTACGTCTTGTTCTCGTGCCCCTCGCCGGTCAGTACGGCGACCGCGGCGGCCGCGTAGTCGGCGCGCGCGGCGGAGGAGACCCGGCCCTCGCCGGCGGCGGCGACGACCGTGCCGTGCTCCAGCACCGGGGCGAGGTTCTCGGTGTAGTTCTCGTGGTACCAGCCGTTGCGCAGCAGCGTGAACGGCACGCCGGAGGCGACCAGCGCCTCCTCGGTGCCCCGGTGGTCGTCGGCGAGCGCGGCGCTCAGGCTGCCCGGGGCGCTGGTGTACGCGAGCAGCGCCACGCCGGCCGCGGCGGCGGCGCCGATGACCGCCTTGTGCTGCTGGACGCGACCCTTGTCGAACTCGTTGCCCGAGACGAGCAGCACCTTGTCGTCGGCCGCGAACAGGCCGTCGAAGGAAGCGGGGGCGTTGTAGTCGGCCAGTGCGATCCGCACGCCGCGCGCCGCGAAGTCGGCGGCCTTCTCCGCGTTGCGGACGACCGCGGTGATCTGGTCGGCCGGAACCTTCTCCAGCAGTTGCTCCACGACGTGGCGGCCGAGGTGGCCGGTGGCTCCGGTGACGACGATGCTCATGATCAGACTCCTTGTGGGGGTGCGGTGCCACTAACCATATCCGCTGCGCTAACTCTTAGAAAGTACCCACTTTGAAGTAAGGTACTGGTATGGCAGTAAGTGACAAAGCGAGCAGCCCGACGGTGGACACGGCGAGGGCGGGCGAGGCGATGTGCCCCTCCCGTCTGGTCCTGGAACATGTGACGTCGCGCTGGGGCGTCCTGGTCCTGATCGAACTGCTCGACCGCTCCCACCGCTTCAGCGAACTGCGCCGGGCGATCGGCCGGGTCAGCGAGAAGATGCTCACCCAGACCCTCCAGACCCTGGAACGCGACGGCCTGGTCCACCGCGACGCCAAGCCGGTGATCCCGCCCAGGGTCGACTACTCCCTGACCGACCTGGGCCGAGAAGCGGCGGAGCAGGTGCGAGGCCTGGCGGTGTGGACCCAGGAGCGAATGGGGGAGGTGCTGGAAGCACGGGAGGTGTACGACGCGCGGAAAGGCGCCTCTGAGCAGGCCTGACGCGCGAGTTCTCGGCCTGCTGGACGACTATGGGCACAACACCGAGGGCCTGGTGCGGCGCTGGTGCGCCCAGGCCCCCTGGTGCACCCAGGCCCTCTGGTCGCGCCCAGGCCCTCTGGTCGCGCCCAGGCCCTCTGGTCTCTCGGGCAGTCGTCAGCCGACCACCGTCCACGTGTCCCCGCCCGCCAGCAGCGCCCCCAGATCCCCCTTGCCGTTCTGTTCGATCGCCGCGTCGAGCTGGTCTGCCATCTGGGTGTCGTACACCGGCCGCACCACGGACCGCAGCACCCCGATCGGGGTGTGGTGCAGGGTGTCCGGGTCGGCCAGCCGGGACAGGGCGAAAGCGGTCGTGGGGGAGGCCGCGTGCGCGTCGTGGACCAGGATGTCCGCCTCGTTCTCCGGCGTCACCGTGACGACCTTCAGGTCACCGGTCGCCGCGTCCCGGACGACCCCGCGGGACCCTCCCCCGCTCTCGGCCTCGCTCGAGCGGGAGGTGCCCCCACCGCCGAAGCGGATCGGCTGCCCGTGCTCCAGCCGGATCACCGCCTCCTCGGCCTGCTGCTTGTCCTTGAGCGCCTCGAACGCGCCGTCGTTGAAGATATTGCAGTTCTGGTAGATCTCGACCAACGCCGTACCGGGATGCGCGGCCGCCTGCCGCAACACCTCCGTCAGGTGCTTGCGGTCCGAGTCGACCGTCCGCGCCACGAACGACGCCTCCGCGCCGATCGCCAGCGACACCGGGTTGAAGGGCGCGTCCAACGACCCCATCGGCGTCGACTTGGTGATCTTGCCGACCTCGGAGGTGGGCGAGTACTGGCCCTTCGTGAGCCCGTAGATCCGGTTGTTGAAGAGGAGGATCTTCAGGTTCACGTTCCGCCGCAGGGCGTGGATCAGGTGGTTGCCGCCGATGGACAGCGCGTCGCCGTCACCCGTCACCACCCACACGCTCAGGTCGCGGCGCGAAGCGGCCAGCCCCGTCGCGATGGCGGGGGCGCGGCCGTGGATGGAGTGCATGCCGTACGTGTTCATGTAGTACGGGAAGCGCGAGGAACAGCCGATGCCGGAGACGAAGACGATGTTCTCCTTGGCCAGCCCCAGCTCCGGCATGAACCCCTGCACCGCCGCGAGGATCGCGTAGTCGCCGCAGCCGGGGCACCAGCGCACTTCCTGGTCGGACTTGAAGTCCTTCATGGACTGGCGGGCCTCGGCCTTGGGAACGAGCGAGAGCGCCTCGATCGTGCCCGTGCCTTCCGTGGACGTCTCAGCCATCGATGGCCTCCTTGAGAACCGTGGCGAGCTGCTCCGCCTTGAACGGCATGCCGTTGACCTGGTTGTACGAGCGGGCGTCGACCAGGTACTTCGCCCGCACCAGCGTGGCGAGCTGACCGAGGTTCATCTCGGGGATCACCACCTTGTCGTACGCCTTCAGGACCGCGCCCAGGTTCCGCGGGAACGGATTGAGGTGGCGCAGATGGGCCTGCGCGATCAGCTCACCGGCCGTGCGCAGCCGCCGTACCGCCGCCGTGATCGGTCCGTACGTCGAGCCCCAGCCCAGCACCAGGGTCCGCGCGCCGTGCGGATCGTCGACCTCCACGTCCGGTACGTCGATGCCGTCGATCTTGGCCTGGCGGGTACGGACCATGAAGTCGTGGTTGGCGGGGTCGTAGGAGATGTTGCCCGAGCCGTCCTGCTTCTCGATGCCGCCGATACGGTGCTCCAGGCCCGGCGTGCCCGGGACGGCCCAGGGACGGGCGAGGGTCTGCGGGTCGCGCTTGTACGGCCAGAACACCTCGGTGCCGTCGCCCAGGGTGTGGTTCGGTCCCTGCGCGAACTGCACGCGCAGGTCCGGCAGCTCGTCCACCTCCGGGATGCGCCAGGGCTCGGAACCGTTGGCCAGGTAGCCGTCGGACAGCAGCATGACCGGCGTGCGGTACGTCAGCGCGATCCGCGCCGCCTCCAGGGCCGCCTCGAAGCAGTCGGCCGGGGTGCGCGGGGCGACCACGGGCACGGGCGCCTCGCCGTTGCGGCCGAACATCGCCTGGAGCAGGTCCGCCTGCTCGGTCTTGGTGGGCAGACCGGTGGACGGGCCGCCGCGCTGGATGTCGATCACCAGCAGCGGCAGTTCGAGGGAGACGGCGAGGCCGATGGTCTCGCTCTTGAGCGCCACGCCGGGACCACTCGTCGTCGTCACCGCCAGCGAGCCGCCGAAGGCCGCCCCGAGCGCCGCACCGATACCGGCGATCTCGTCCTCGGCCTGGAAGGTGCGCACGCCGAAGTTCTTGTGCCGGCTCAGCTCGTGCAGGATGTCCGAGGCCGGGGTGATCGGGTACGAGCCCAGGAACAGCGGCAGGTCCGCCTGGCGGGAGGCCGCGATCAGGCCGTACGACAGGGCCAGGTTCCCGGAGATGTTCCGGTACGTGCCCACCGGGAACGCCTTCGCGGCCGGCGCGACCTCGTACGAGACGGCGAAGTCCTCGGTGGTCTCGCCGAAGTTCCAGCCCGCGCGGAAGGCGGCGATGTTGGCCGCCGCGATGTCGGGCTTCTTGGCGAACTTGGTGGCCAGGAACCTCTCCGTGCCCTCGGTGGGCCGGTGGTACATCCATGACAAGAGGCCGAGCGCGAACATGTTCTTGCTGCGCTCGGCCTCCTTGCGGGTGAGGTCGAATTCCTTGAGTGCCTCGACGGTCAGGGTGGTCAGCGGGACCGGATGGAGGAGGTAACCGTCGAGGGAACCGTCTTCCAGCGGGGAACTGGTGTACCCCACTTTCTGCATCGCCCGTTTGGTGAACTCGTCCGTGTTGACGATGATCTCCGCGCCGCGCGGCAGATCGCCGACGTTCGCCTTGAGGGCGGCCGGGTTCATCGCCACCAGGACGTTGGGCGCGTCGCCCGGCGTGAGGATGTCGTGGTCGGCGAAGTGCAGCTGGAAGGACGAGACGCCGGGCAGGGTGCCGGCGGGGGCCCGGATCTCGGCGGGGAAGTTCGGCAGCGTCGACAGGTCGTTGCCGAAGGACGCCGTCTCCGAGGTGAAGCGGTCACCCGTGAGCTGCATGCCGTCACCCGAGTCGCCCGCGAAACGGATGATCACCCGGTCCAGACGGCGGACGTCCTTCGCCCCTGCCGCTTTGCGCTGCTCTCCTACGACGGTTCCGTCGGCCTGTTCCGCTGGGCTACTGACCTGGCTGGTCACTGAACTGGACCTCCTAGAGGCGGCTGTCTGGGAGCGGCCTTCCCGCAGGCCTTCCCAAGTTCAACCCTACGACCGTGAGGGTCGCCTTCCCTGGGTCATTCGCATGATGGACACGCTTTTGAGCTGGTTCGGTGCCCCGACTTGTCGCGATTTGCTCACCCCCCGGCGCTGACATGGAAGACGCTGCCCTTCACTCCTCGGTTCTCGGTTTCGACCGGCCCTCGTACTCCGCTCGGCGGCCCTCCTGTCCCTGACACGGTGTTTGTCAGACGCTCACGAGTTCAGGTAGGTGAGGACGGCCAGGACACGACGGTGGTCCCCGTCGCTCGGGGACAACCCGAGCTTCAGGAAGATGTTGCTGACGTGCTTCTCGACGGCCCCGTCGCTCACCACCAGCTGCCGCGCGATCGCCGAGTTCGTCCGGCCCTCGGCCATCAGCCCGAGGACCTCCCGCTCTCTCGGGGTGAGTCTCGCGAGCACGTCCTGCTTGCGGGAGCGGCCCAGCAGCTGCGCGACGACCTCCGGGTCCAGGGCCGTGCCGCCCTGCGCCACCCGCACCACCGCGTTCACGAACTCACGCACCTCGGCTACCCGGTCCTTGAGCAGATAGCCGACTCCCCGGCTGGAACCGGCCAGCAGTTCGGTCGCGTACCGCTCCTCCACGTACTGCGACAGCACGAGCACCCCGAGCCCCGGATGCGCCTTGCGCAACTGCACCGCGGCCCTGACGCCCTCGTCGGTGTGCGTCGGCGGCATCCGTACGTCGGCGACCACCACGTCCGGCAGCTCGCCCTGCGCGTCCAGCTCGGTGATGGTCTTGATCAGAGCTTCGCCGTCCCCGACCCCGGCGACCACGTCGTGCCCGCGGTCGGTCAGCAGCCGAGTCAGGCCCTCTCTGAGCAGCACTGAATCCTCGGCGATGACCACCCGCACCCTGTCCTCCACGATCCTCGGCCCCCGAGCCCCTGTATGCGGGCCGCATCCGGCCCCGTCCCCAACCCCTGGCCCCCTCAGTATCCCGCGATCGGACCTTCCTCAGGGGACCTGTGGACAACTGCTCGACCGGGTTCCGGCTTCGTCGGCACGGAGAAGGCAGGAAGGAGGCAGGAAGGAGGCAGGAAGGAGGTACGAAGAAGGCAGGTAGGAGGCAGGCAGAAGGGGTCTTCGAGCCACGGAGGTCGTGGCGCGCTGCGGCGGGGGAGGCCTCCTGATCCGGGTTCCGAACAGGTCAGAAGGCCTTCCCCGCCGCACCCGCGAGACCGCCGCACCCCACCGCGACCGCCGGCCACCGGCCCGGAACTACACCGCCCGCCAGGGAAGCTCGGCGGTGATCCGCGTGGGGCCCCCGGCCGGTGAGTCCACCACCAGGATTCCGTCGACCGCGTCCAGGCGTTCGGCCAGACCGGCCAGGCCCGAACCGGCGGAGGTGTCCGCGCCGCCGACCCCGTCGTCCACGACCTGGAGCATCAGCCGGTTGTCCACCCGCCACGCGTCCACCGCCGCCCAGGTGGCCCGGGCGTGCTTGCTGATGTTCTGCAGCAGTTCCGACACCGTGAAGTAGGCGATCCCCTCGATCGCCGGCGCCGGCCGCGCCGGCAGGTCGACCTCCACCTGCACCGGCACCGTGCACCGGGACGCCACCGCCGACAGTGCCGCATCCAGGCCCCGGTCCGTCAGCACCGCCGGGTGGATGCCGCGCGCCAGGTCCCGCAGCTCCTGCAACGCCGTCTTCACCTCGCCGTGCGCCTCGTCCACCATCCGCGCCGCCGCCTCGGGATCCTCCGTCAGCTTCTCCTTCGCCAGCCCGAGATCCATCGCCAGTGCCACCAGCCGCGCCTGCGCCCCGTCGTGCAGGTCCCGCTCGATGCGCCGCAGGTCCGCCGCCGCCGTGTCGACCACGACCCCCCGGTCCGACTCCAGCTCCACCACCCGCGCCGACAGCTGCGTCGGCCCGAGCAGCCCGTGGACCAGCAGCCGGTCCACCATCGTCAGCGCTCGCACGATCCACGGTGTGGCCAGCGTGAACAGCAGCCCCACCAGCGCGGTCACGGTGATCTCGAACGGGTTGTCCAGGTAGATGTGGTGGCCCTCGTCGCCGTACAGCTGGATACCGTCCTGTCCGCCGTACAGCGGAAAGAGCCAGAACCACACCGGGTACGTCATCAGCGTCCAGCCGAGCAGGAAGAAGTTCACGGTGACGACGAAGGAGAACACCGCCCACGGCAGGTACAGCAGCGCGTACAGCACGCTCCGCCACGAGGCGCCGCTCTTGAGGCCGGCCCCCAGCCGGGCCAGCATGCCCTGCTTCTTCGTCCGCAGCGGCTCGGGGTCGGCCACCTCCAGCCCCAGCAGCCCGCGCGCGCGGGCCCGCTCCAGCGCCCCGAGGCCCCGGCAGCCGGCCAGCCCCGCCGCCAGCACCGGGATACCGAGGAACGTCACGAGCAGGCCGGCCCCGAGCGAGACCATCGTGACCGTGTACACGAACAGCAGGACACTGATCGGCAGCCCCAGCAGTACGTACGCCAGCTCCCGCCAGCTGCGCGCCTCGAACGGTGCCCGCAGCCCGGCCGGCAGGCGGTGCCGCCGTGCCTCCTCGGGAAACCCGAGCCCGCTGTCGTGCCCGTATCCCTGTCCGTAGTCCGTGGCCATCGGTGTCGTCCTTCTCCTCGTCCTGCCTGTGCCGTCGTACCTCAACCCTGCTCGGCCGTGGCCTCATGGACCATGGAGTGCGTCGGCGTCTTGGAAGGGGGGTTTTCCCTACCTCTCCGGGCCCCTCCGGCCTGCGCTTCCGCGCTGACGGTTGCCGTGCGTGTCTGCGGTGCGTGCCTGCGGTGCGTGCCGCCGTGTGTGCCTGCCGTGCGTGCCCGCCGTGTGTGCCTGCTGTGTCTCATGCCATGCCATGCCATGGGGGCGGGTCGGTTCAGGGCGCCTTGCCGGGCTCGCCGGGCTCGCCGGGCTTGCCGGGGTCGCCGGCACGGACCGTCCTGCCGGGGTGGCCCGGTGGGCCTGCGGGCAGGACGGTCCGGGCCGAGGACCGCCGCCCAGCTCCTCCGGTGGCCGCCGGATGCCTACGAGCGGTCCCGCCACGGCAGTTCCGCCGTGACGACCGTGGGACCGCCCGGGGGCGAGTCGATGACGAAGAGGCCGTCCACCGCGTCCAGGCGGTCGGCGAGGCCGCGCATGCCCGTGCCGCCGTCGAGGCTGGCGCCGCCGCGGCCGTCGTCCCACACCTGGATCAGCAGCCGGTCGTCCGTCTGCCACACGTCCACCGACGCCGACCGCGCGCCGCTGTGCTTGCTGACGTTCTGGAGCAGCTCCGAGACGGTGAAGTAGGCGATGCCCTCGATGGCCGCGGCCGGTCTGGCGTCCAGGTCGGCCGTCACCTTCACCGGCACCGTGCAGCGCGAGGAGACCGAGGACAGGGCGGCGTCCAGACCGCGGTCCGTCAGCACGGCCGGATGGATGCCCCGGGCGAGGTCCCGCAGCTCCTGCAACGCGAGCTTCACCTCGCCGTGCGCCTCCTCGACCATCGCCGCCACGACCTTCTCGTCGGCCTGGCCGTCCAGCAGCTTCTCCTTGGCCATGCCGAGCCCCATCGCCAGATTGACCAGCCGTGCCTGTGCCCCGTCGTGCAGATCGCGCTCGATGCGCCGGAGATCGGCCGCGGCCGTGTCGACCACGACCCCCCGGTCGGACTCCAGCTCGGCGATCCGCCGCTCCAGCTCGTCGGAGGGCGACAGCAACCCGCGCACCATCGCCCGGTCGACGTTGGTCAGCCCCCGCGCGATGTACGGCAGCACCGGCCACAGCACGAACAGCGAGACCAGCGTGAGGGTGAAGGTGAAGATGCCCCAGGGCAGCCGGACGAAGTCGTACAGCATCGTCCGCCAGCCGACCGGATCCTTCAGACCCATCCACAGATGTCTCACGACCCCGATGTTCGTGCGACGGCCCGACGGCAGTGGGCTCGGCTCGTCCACCCGCACTCCGAGCAGCGCCCTGGCCCGCGCCCGTTCCAGCCTGCCCAGCTGCCGGGCGCCCATCAGGCCGACCGCGAGCAGCGGGAGCCCGATCACCGTGACGGTCAGCCCGGCTCCGGTGAAGAACACGGTCACGACGTAGACGAATCCGATCAGCGCCAGCGGAAGGTTCGCCAGAAGGTGCGCGATCTCCTTCCAGGTCTGTCGGTCGAAGGCGAAACGGGCAGGCGGCAGACGGTCGCTGCCCGCTTCACCGGAGGGGCTCGAGGCCGGGAGACGTTCGGTCATATGGGTTAGCGTGCCGCGCGGCGGTCCCCGGCGCCATGAGGCGGACCGCCGCGATCCCCTGGGGAAAACCCCACCCCCGCACCCTGTGGTTCCTCTCCATACGTGACGGCCTGCTTACCTCGTCTTTAGCAGGCCCTAGACTCCCGTGCGTACAGATCGTCGAACAGTGACGTTCACGAAGTCACAAGGTCCACCAGGTCCACCAGGTCCAGAAGGTCCAGAAGGCCTACCAGGTCCAGAAGTCCAGAGGGTCCACAGGTCCACGAGGTCAGGGAGCGAGGGACGGACGTGCCGGAACCGACCGCCGTCGGGTCGACCGTCGCCGCGGGGGACTACGCCGCGGCACACACGACGGACCACATGACGGAAAACGCAGCGGCATACACGGCGGACCACGCGGCGCACTACGCGACGGATATCACGGCGGATATCGCGGCGGACTACTTCCAGTCGTACTCGGTCGTCGGGCTGCTCGCCGTCGTCGGCGTGCTGTTCGTCGCCGTCGCCTTCGGGGCCGGACGCCTGTTGCGGCCGGTGGTCCCCACACCCGAGAAGCTCCTCACGTACGAGTGCGGCGTCGACCCCGTCGGCGAGGGCTGGGCCCACACGCAGGTCCGTTATTACGTCTACGCTTTTCTGTACGTCATCTTCGCCGTCGACTCGATCTTCCTGTTCCCCTGGGCCACGGTCTTCGCCGCCCCCGGCTACGGCGCGACCACTCTCGTGGAGATGTTCATCTTCCTGGGCTTCCTGGCCGTGGGCCTGCTGTACGCCTACAAGAAGGGCGTCCTGGAATGGACGTGACCCCGATCCCCGCCGAGCCCGTGCCGCTCCCCGAGCCGAAGCGGCTGGGCACCCTCGCCCGCCTGGCCCCCGAGCCGATGAAGGTGGTCCTGAACTGGGGCCGCCGCTACTCCCTCTGGGTCTTCAACTTCGGCCTCGCCTGCTGCGCCATCGAGTTCATCGCCGCGTCGATGGCCCGCCACGACTTCATCCGCCTCGGCGTGATCCCCTTCGCGCCCGGCCCGCGCCAGGCCGACCTGATGGTGGTCTCCGGGACGGTCACGGACAAGATGGCGCCAGCCGTCAAACGCCTGTACGAGCAGATGCCCGAGCCCAAGTACGTGATCTCCTTCGGCGCGTGCAGCAACTGCGGCGGCCCGTACTGGGACTCGTACTCCGTCACCAAGGGCGTCGACCAGATCATCCCGGTCGACGTGTACGTCCCCGGCTGCCCGCCCCGCCCCGAGGCGCTGCTCCAGGGCATCCTCAAGCTCCAGGAGAAGATCGCGCACGAGTCGCTGGGCGAGCGGTACGGGGTGTCCCGGCCGTCGGCCGCCGCCCTGCAGAGCGGCCTGGTGCAGCCGCCGACTGCCGGCGCGACTGACTTGGGCTTGGGCTCGGGCTCGGGCTCGGGCTCGCCGGGCTCTGGTTCGGGGGAGGGCCGATGACCGCGGTCGGCTGGCTGCCCGCTCCCGTCGAGGACCTGTTCGGTACGGAGGCCACGGCCGAGGAGTCGTACGAGGTGCTGACGGTCGACGTACCGCCGGCATCCTGGCTCTCCGCCCTGGAAGTGGCCCGTGACCGCCTGACCTGCACGTACTTCGACTGGCTGAGCGCGGTCGACGAACCGGGCACCGGCTTCCGCGTCGCGGCTCATGTCGTGGCGCTGTCCCCGGTACGACGCCTTCTGCTCCGGACGACAGTCCCGCACGAGGCTCCCGCCCTGCCGAGCGCGGTGGACGTGTTCGCCGGCGCGGCCTGGCACGAACGCGAGACGCACGAGATGTTCGGCGTCGACTTCGAGGGCCACCCGGCGCTTGACCACCTCCTGCTCCCGGAGGGCTTCGAGGGGCACCCCCTCCGCAAGGACTTCGTCCTCGCCGCCCGCGTCGCCAAGGCCTGGCCCGGCGCCAAGGAACCGGGCGAGTCCGAACACGGCGGCCCCAAGCGCCGTCAGATGCTCCCCCCGGGCGTCCCCGATCCCAACGAATGGGGTCCCCTGAAGGGGCAACTCCCACCTGCTCCCGCCCGTCCGGCGCGGGGAGCGGGCCGCACGGCGGGAGAGCGTCCGGCGCGGGCGACGGGAGAGCGTCCGGCACGAGCAGCCGGGGAGCGCCCGGCACGCGCGGAGGGCGACCGTCCGGTGCGTCGGGCACGGTCGGTATCGGAGGGATCGGCGAGTCAGGTGACGGAGGGGGAGGGGGTACCGCGGGCGCAGGCAGCGCAGGCAGCGCAGGCAGCGCAGGGGGCGGACGCGGCGGCGACTCCGGCTGCTCCGGCCACTCCAGCTGCTTCGAGCCCTTCGGCTCCTCCGACGTCTTCGGTTGGTTCGAGCCCCGCGGCTGGTCCGGGAGTGCCGCGTCGGGCACGTTCGGCGTCGGAGGGATCGGCGAGTCAGGCGCGGGCGTCTTCGGCGGAGGACCAGGAGGGGACGTCGCCGACTGCCGATGCTCCGGCTGCACCAGTCGCCCCGGCTGCTCCACGCCGCGCGCGCTCGGCAGCGGAGGGCTCGGCCAGTCAGCAGGCAGGCACCGGCACCGGCACCGACGGAGGCCTGGACCGGCGGACGCGCAGCGCCGGTGAGGGCGCGGAGCCCCAGCGCACGGAGGGTTCACAGGTGACGGAGACGGAGGTCCAGGACGGACCGGCGGCTGCGGACGGCACAGCGGCTCATGGCGGTCCGGGGACTTCCGTTGGTCCAGTGACTCCAGCCGATCCGGCGACGTCGCCCGGTCCCGTGACGTCGGATGACGCTTCGGACGGCTCGGCCTCGCGGCGCGCCCGGACTCCGTCGGCCAAGAACTCGCCCACCCGTCCCTCCAGCGCACCCCGCAGTTCGGACGCCCCCTGGCACCACGCCCGCCCGGCTTTCGAGGAGCGGAAGCAGGAGCGAGAGCCGGAGCAGGAGCCGAGCCCGGCGTCGACGGAGGACAGGTCGGCCACCGGCCGGCGACCGACGCCGGAACCGAGCCGCCCGGCCACAGATCCGAGCTCCGCCACGGCCCCGGACCCGGCCACCGAGCCGACCCCGGCCGACGAACCCAGGGCCGCCGCCGCGCCGGAGAACACCGATCCGAGCCGCCGCTCCGAGACAGCCGAACTCGCAGAGACAGCCGAACTCGCAGAGACAGCCGAACCCGGAGAGACAGCCGAGCCCGCCGCCCCTGACCCCACCGCACCCCAAGACCCGAACAGAACCCCCGAAGACCCCACCGGAGGCCCGCAGTGAACGACGCTCTCGACGTCGCCCTGCGACTCCTGATCGTCTTCGTCGTCTTCCTCACCTTCCCCCTGATCGTGGGCCAGACCGAGCACAAGGTCATGGCGCACATGCAGGGCCGCCTCGGCCCGATGTACGCCGGCGGCTTCCACGGCTGGGCCCAACTCGTGGCCGACGGCGTGAAGTTCGCGCAGAAGGAGGACATCGTCCCCGCGGGCGCGGACCGCCGTATCTTCCAGCTCGCGCCCGCCGTTGCCCTTCTCCCGTACCTCCTGGTCCTCCTCGCCATCCCCATCGGCCCCGGCGAGGGCGCCGTCGGCGAGGTCATCGACGCGGGCGTCTTCTTCGTCCTGGCCGTGATGGGCGTAGGCGTCCTCGGTTCGCTCATGGCCGGCTGGGCCTCCGCCAACAAGTTCTCCCTCCTCGGCGGCCTGCGCACCGCCGCCCAGCTCCTCGCCTACGAACTCCCGATGCTGCTCACCGCCGCCTCGGTGGCGATGGCGGCCGGCACGGTCTCGATCCCCGGCATCCTCGACGCCTTCGAGTGGTGGTGGCTGCCCTGGCAGATCGTCGGCGCGATCGTCTTCTTCATCGCCGGCCTCGCCGAACTCCAGCGGCCCCCGTTCGACATGCCGGTCGCCGACTCGGAGATCATCTTCGGCGCGTACACCGAGTACACCGGTCTCCGATTCGCCCTGTTCCTCCTCGCCGAGTACGCCGGGATCGTCGTCCTGTGCGGCCTGACCACCGTCCTCTTCCTGGGCGGCTGGCACGGCCCCTGGGGCGCCGACGGCCTGGGCTGGGTCTGGACCCTGCTGAAGGCCGCCGTCCTCGCCTTCGTCGTGATCTGGCTGCGCGTCACCTATCCCCGGCTGCGCGAGGACCAGCTCCAGAAGCTCGCCTGGACCCTCCTCGTCCCCCTCTCCCTCGCTCAGATCGCCCTCACCGGCATCGTCAAGGTGGTGATCCAGTAACCATGGCTGAGCCTCTCCCGCCCACCCGGCCCCGCATTCCTGGCATGGGCCTCGCCAAGGGCCTGGCCGTCACCCTGCGCACGATGACGAGGAAGACCGTCACCGAGCAGTACCCCGACACCCAGCCCGACCTCCCGCCCCGCACCCGCGGCGTGATCGGCCTGTTCGAGGAGAACTGCACGGTCTGCATGCTGTGCGCCCGCGAGTGCCCGGACTGGTGCATCTACATCGACTCCCACAAGGAGACGGTCCCGCCCGCCGCCCCCGGTGGCCGTGAACGCAGCCGCAACGTCCTCGACCGCTTCGCCATCGACTTCGCCCTGTGCATGTACTGCGGTATCTGCATCGAGGTCTGTCCTTTCGACGCCCTGTTCTGGTCCCCGGAGTTCGAGTACGCCGAGACCGACATCCGCGAGCTCACCCACGAACGCGACAAGCTCCGCGAGTGGATGTGGACCGTCCCGGCCCCGCCCGCCCTCGACCCCGGCGCGGAGGAGCCCAAGGAAATCGTCACCGCGCGCAAGACCGCCGAGAAGCTGGCAGCCCAGCAGGAGGCCGAGCAAGAAGCCCAGTCGCCGGCCGAGCCACCGACCGCGTCGCACGCCGACGAGCAGGCCCGCGCTGCCGAACAGCCCACCCGGCCGCAGGGGGACTCCCAGCAGCAGACGGACCAGCCGAGGCGGGAGGGCCAGGCATGAGCCTCGCCACAGCCGCCGGGCCCCTCGCGGCCGGCACCAGCCACGGCTTCCTCTCCCCGACCGGCGTCGAGATCGCCTTCCTCCTCGTCGGTCTGGTCACCTTCGGTGCCGCGCTGATCACGGTCACCACCAAGCAGTTGGTGCACGCCGCCCTGTGGCTGGTGGTCACCCTCGGCGGCCTCGCCATCGAGTACCTCCTGCTCACCGCCGAGTTCATCGCCTGGGTGCAGGTGCTCATCTACGTCGGTTCCGTCGTCGTCCTCCTCCTGTTCGGTCTGATGCTCACCAGGGCCCCCATCGGCCGCTCCCCGGACGCCGACTCCGGCAACCGCTGGGCCGCCCTCACCGTGGCCGTCGCCTCGGCCGCCGCCCTCATCTGGGTCGTCGTCGACGCCTTCCGCGCGACCTGGATCGACCTGGACGGCCCCGCCGCCGGCTCCACCGAGGTCACCGGCGCCAGCCTCTTCCAGCACTGGGTCCTCCCCTTCGAGGCCCTCTCCGTCCTTCTCCTCGCGGCCCTGGTCGGCGCGATCGTCCTGTCCCGCAAGGCGAAGACGGAGACGAGCTCTCCCCCTGTGAACTCCCGAGCCGCGACCGGCGGTTCCCCATCCGTCCCGGATTCCCGAAATCACCCGGTCGAGCGAAATAACCCGGTCGAGCAGGAAGGCGGAGCCCGCTGATGCACCTCGCCTATCCCGCAGTCCTCTCCGCCCTCCTCTTCTGCACCGGCCTGTACGGCGTCCTCGCCCGCCGCAACGCGATCCTGGTCCTGATGTCGGTCGAGCTGATGCTCAACGCCGTCAACCTCAACCTCGTCGCCTTCGACGTCTGGCTGAGCAAGGCCGCCGAGGAGACCCTGCACTCCGGCCAGGCCCTGACCCTGTTCACCATCGCCATCGCCGCCGCCGAGATCGGCATCGGCCTGGCGATCGTCCTCGCCGTCCACCGCAACCGCGGCACCGCGGACATCGACAAGCTCCGTGACACCGCCGAGGGCCACGAGCGCCACCCGTCCGACGGCCCAGACGGCCCAGACGATCCAGACGGCTCCGACAGCGACGCCCTGCCGGCCGGGCAGGCCGACCGGGCCGGGAAGGCCGACCGGGCCGGGAAGGCTGAGGCCACCGCGTGACCACGACCACCCTCGCCGTCCTCGTCCCCCTCCTTCCGTTCCTGGGCGCCGCGGCCGGACTCCTCCTGGGCCGCAGGGCCCCCGGCTTCGTCCGCCCGCTCGCCGTCCTGCCGGTACTCGCCTCCCTCGCGCTCGCCGCGGTGGTCGCCCTGCGCCAGGGTGGCGACCGCGCCGTCGACGCCGCCACCGAGCTCACGCCCACCGGCTCGGTCCCGATCGAACTCGCCCTGCACATCGACGGCTTCGCCGCCCTCGTCGCCGTCCTGGTCGGCCTCGTGGCCACCTGCGTGCAGATCTACTCGACCGGCTATCTGCGCGACGACCCGCGCTACCCCTCGTACGCCGCCCTCGTCTCCCTCTTCACCTCCGCGATGCTGCTCGTCGTCTACTCGGGCGACCTGATGGTGCTGCTGGTCGGCTGGGAGATCATGGGCATCTGCTCGTACTTCCTGGTCGGCCACTACTGGGAGACCCCGGAGGCCCGCGCCGCCTCCCTCAAGGCCTTCCTGGTGACCAAGCTCGGTGACGTCCCCTTCCTCATCGGCCTGTTCGCGCTCGCCACCGACGCCGGGTCCTTCCGCATCACCCGCGTCCTCGGCGCCGTCGCGAGCGGCGGACTCGACCACCCGACCCTGATCGCCCTGCTGCTCCTCGCGGGCGTGGCGGGCAAGTCGGCGCAGTTCCCGCTGCACACCTGGCTCCCCGACGCGATGGCCGGCCCCACGCCCGTCTCCGCGCTGATCCACGCCGCGACGATGGTCGCCGCCGGTGTCTACTTCATCGCCCGGCTCCTCCCGGTCTTCGAGGCCTCCCGGGCCGCGATGGTCGTCCTCGCCGTCATGGCCGCCGTCACGATGGCCGGCTCGGCGCTCGCCGCGCTCGCCCAGGACGACATCAAGCGCGTCCTCGCCTACTCGACGATCGGCCAGCTCGGCTACATGACCGGCGCACTCGCCGTAGCCGACCGCGGAGCCGCCGTCTTCCACCTCCTCTCGCACGGCGCCTTCAAGGCGCTGCTGTTCCTCGCGGCCGGCGTGATCATCCACGCCGCCGGCACCAACTCGCTGGCCGCCATGTCCCGCATGGGCAACCTGCGCGACCGTGTCCCCGACGCCTTCTGGACGATGACCGTGGCGCTCCTCGCGCTCGCCGCGATCCCGCCCTTCAGCGGCTTCTTCTCCAAGGAGTCCGTCCTCGGCGCCGCCGAACATGTCGCCACCGGCCACACCGAGCACGCACCCGGCGCCGCCGGCTGGACCGTCCTCGTCGCCGGTCTGCTCACCGCCTTCCTCACCGCCGCCTACGCGACCCGTCTGTGGCTGCTGGCCTTCCGCGGCCGGGGCGTCGAGGCCCCCGACCACGGCAGGCAGCCGCTCACCATGACCGGGGTGCTGTGGGTGCTCGCCGTCCCGTCCCTCGCCGTCGGCGGTCTCGCCTACCGCACGCTGCCCGACTGGTTCGACGGCCGTGACCTGGCCCCGACCCTCGCCACCTCCGTCCTCGGTACGGGCGTGGCTCTGGTCGGTGGTCTGGTCACCTACGCGGCCTGGCGGCGCACCACCTCGCTCGCGGCCCGTGTCCCGCTCGGCGCGGTCGCCGCTCACCCCGGGAAAGACGCCGGTCAGGTGGAGGCCGAGGCCATCGCGAGCCACAAGCCCGCCTACGGAGACGTGGCCCACGCACCTGACCCGGCCGACCCGGGACGGCTGCTGCTCGGGCCGCTGCACCGCCACGCGGCCGCCGGTTTCCACCTCGACGCCGTGTACGCGGCCCTGTTCGTCCGCCCGGTCCAGGCCGGAGCGACCCTCGTCCGGTTCCTCGACCGTGAGGTCGTCGAGACCTACGTACGCGGCGCGGGCGCCCTGCCCCGACTGCTCGGGACCGCCGTACGACGAGCCCAGACCGGCAATCTGCAGACCTATGTGAGCGCGCTGCTCGCCGGCACCGTCGTCCTGGTGGTCGCCGCCGTCCTCGTCGCCACGGGAGCGTGAGCAGGCGTGATCGATATCAACGAGTCCGTGATGCAGTTCCTTCTGGCGTTCATGGTGGTCGGCCCGCTCCTCGGCGCCGCCGCCGCGCTGCTGCCCGCCCCGCCCGGGCTGAAGGGGAAGTCACCCGAGCAGGCCGTGCTGCGGCACGGTGTCACGGTCACCGGCGCCATTCTCATCGCGGCGATCATCCTCACGCTCGGCTTCGACCACGACCACCCGTCGAAGATGCAGGCCACGACCGACATCAGCTGGATCCCCGCACTCGACGTGCGCATCCACCTCGGCATCGACGGCATCTCCCTCCCCCTTCTGGTCCTGACCGCGCTGCTGACCTTCCTCTGCGCGCTCTACTCGTACTTCAAGATGCCCGCGGGGCCCACCCCGAAGGCTTTCGTCGCCCTGGTCCTCGTCCTCGAGTCCGGCACCCTCGCGACCTTCGCCGTCCTCGACCTGCTGCTCTTCTTCCTCGCCTTCGAGATGGTGCTCATCCCGATGTACTTCCTCATCGCCCGCTGGGGCGGTGAGCAACGGACCCGGGCGGCCTGGAAATTCATCCTCTACACGCTGCTCGGTTCCGTGGTCATGCTGCTCGGCCTGTTGCTGACCGGAATCAACGCGGGCACATTCGACATGGTGGCACTCGCCACTGACAACGGCCGGTCGCTGACCACATCCGTGCAGGTCATCGCCGTTCTGGCGATCGGGATCGGGCTCGCGGTCAAGACGCCGATGTGGCCGCTGCACAGCTGGCTGCCCGACGCCCACACCGCCGCCCCGACCGTCGGCTCGGTCCTGCTGGCGGGCGTGCTGCTGAAGATGGGGACGTACGGATTCGTCCGGATCCTGCTGCCGGTCGCGCCGGACGGCTTCCGCCTCTTCGCGCCCTACCTCGCCGCCTTCGCCGTCGTCGGGATCATCTACGGGTCCCTGGCCTGCCTGGCTCTCGCCAAGAGGGGCGCGAAGGGCGATCTCAAGCGGCTCATCGCCTACTCCTCCGTCGGCCACATGGGCTTCGTCCTGCTCGGCATCTCGACCATGACCCCGACCGGCGTGAACGGCGCGCTGTTCGCCAACATCGCCCACGGCCTGATCACCGGCCTCCTGTTCTTCCTGGTCGGCGCGCTGAAGGACCGCACCGGCACCACCGACCTCGACACCCTCGCCGAGGAGACCGGCGCCGCGCTCTACGGCAAGGCCCCGCGCCTCGGCGGCCTGCTCGCCTTCGCCGCGGTCGCCTCGCTCGGACTGCCCGGCCTCGGCGGGTTCTGGGGCGAGATGCTGGCGCTGTTCGGCGCGTTCGAGCCCGCCTCCGACCTCAGCCGCCCCGCCTTCCTCACCTTCATGGCGATCGGCGCGTTCGGCACGCTGCTGACGGCCGCGTACCTCCTGATCGTGGTCCGCCGCGTCTGCATGGGCGCCGTGTCGCCCGAAGCCCCGAAGCTCGCCGACGTCCACACGTACGAGTTCGCGGCCTGGGCCCCGCTCGTCGTCCTCACCGTCGTCGCCGGCCTCTGGCCGAAGGCCCTCCTCGGTCTGACCGACCCGGCCGTGCAGCAGCTCCTGGCAGGAGGCACCCGATGAGCTCCCCGGCCCAGTCCCTGGCCCAGAACCTCGTCCAGTCCGTCGACTGGCTCGCCATCGCGCCGCCCACCATCACGGCGGTCGTCGGACTCGTCGTCCTGGTCGCCGACCTGTTCGTCGGCGAAAGGAAGAAGGCGCTGCTCGGCTGGCTCTCGGTCGCGGGCCTCGCCGCCTCGGCACTGATGCTGCTGCCCCTCCTGGACGGAGACCGCAGTACCTTCTGCCTGACCGGCGCCCCCGATGTCTGCAGCTACACAGCGGACCGCTTCACCCTCGTCCTCCAGCTCCTCGTCCTCGGCGGCGCCCTCCTCGCCGCCCTCCTGTCGGTCACCGCCCTCAAGGACGCCGACAAGGGACTCCCCGAAGGGGAGTACTGGTTCCTGCTGCTCTCCTCCGCCGCCGGCGCCGCCCTCCTGCCCGCCTCCCGCGACCTCGCGACCCTGATCGTCGCCCTGGAGGTCGCCTCCCTGCCCGCCTTCGCCCTGGTCGGCCTGCGGCACGGCGACAGGAAGTCCTCCGAAGCGGCGCTGAAGTTCTTCCTGTCCTCGGTCACCGCGACTGCGGTCAGCCTCATGGGCATCAGCTTCGTGTACGCCGCCACCGGCACCCTCTACCTCACCCAGATCGCCGACCGCATCCAGGACGTCGACGGACAGCTGCACACCCTCGTCCAGACCGGCGTCGTCCTCACTCTCATCGGCTTCGCCTTCAAGACGGCCGCCGTGCCCTTCCACTTCTGGGTACCGGACACCTACGTGGGCGCGCCCCTCCCGGTCGCCGCCTACCTGTCGGTCGTCGGCAAGGCGGTCGGCTTCTCCGGCCTCATCCTCCTCACCGTCGTGGCGCTCCCGTCCTACGCCGACGTCTGGGGCCCGGCCCTGGCGGCCTTGGCGGCCCTCACCATGACCGTCGGCAATGTCGGCGCTCTGCGGCAGCAGGCCACGCGCGCGTACAGCGCGGTACGACTGCTCGCCTGGTCCTCCGTCGGCCAGGCCGGCTACCTCCTCGTACCGATCGCCGCCGCCGCGTACTCCGACGACGCCGAACACTCGATCGGCTCCACGGTCGCCTACGCCCTCATGTACGCCGCCGTGAACCTGGGTGCCTTCACGGTGGCCGCCCTGGTCGGCCGTACGAAGCTCCTCAACCGGGTTTCCGACTACCGCGGCCTGTACGCGTCGAACCCCTTGGCCGCCCTGCTCCTCGCCTTCTTCCTGCTCTGCCTCGCCGGGCTGCCGCCGGGCATCATCGGCCTCTTCGCGAAGGTCACGGTCTTCTCTGCGGCCGTGGACGCGGGCCTCGGCTGGCTTGCCGTGGTCATGGCCGTCAACGTCGTGATCGCGCTGTTCTACTACCTCCAGTGGACGACCCTGCTGTTCCGCGCGCCCGAAGGCGAACCCGTCAAGCACCGCGTCCCCGCTCCCCTCACGGCCGCGCTCGTCCTCACCGCGGTGCTCGGCATCGCCCTCTCAGGGGCGCCCCAGCTGGTCCTTCGCTTCGCCGACACCGGCCTTTTCTGAGCCGCTCACCCGGACGGCCCACCCGGGCCGCCGGACGCACAAGGGAACTAGAGACCCTCGCCTGGCGTTGACCAAAACGGGAGGGTCCACTGGACGTGACACCACGACACCAGTGGCACGGCAGACCAAAAGGAAGACCAGCAACCAAAGGGTTCCCCTGCTGCACGACTTGGAGGGCGTACCGTGCACCGCCGGCACAACGGGCTAAGGACCGCAGTACTCCTCGGGGGACTGTCCGCGCTCATCATCGTCATCGGCAGTCTGTTCGGCCGTATGGGGCTCGTCGTCGCGGTAGTGATCGCCCTGGGGACCAACGCGTACGCGTACTGGAACAGCGACAAGCTGGCTCTACGCGCGATGCGTGCCCGACCTGTCAGCGAGTTCGAGGCCCCCGCCCTCTACCACATGGTCCGCGAGCTCTCCACCCAGGCCCGCCAGCCCATGCCCCGCCTGTACATCTCACCGACCGAGGCACCCAACGCCTTCGCCACCGGCCGCAACCCGCGCAACGCCGCCGTGTGCTGCACCGACGGCATCCTGCGCCTCCTGGACGAGCGAGAACTGCGCGGCGTCATCGGCCACGAACTGAGCCATGTCTACAACCGCGACATCCTGATCTCCTCGGTCGCCGGCGCCCTCGCCTCCGTGATCATGTTCCTGGTCAACTTCGCCTGGCTGATCCCGATCGGCCGCTCGGACGACGACGACGGCCCCGGCCTCTTCGGCATGCTGCTGATCATGCTCCTGGGCCCGCTCGCGGCCACCCTCATCCAGCTCGCGATCAGCCGTTCCCGGGAGTACGAGGCGGACGCGTCCGGAGCCCAGCTCACCGGCGACCCGCTCGCCCTCGCCGACGCCCTGCGCAAACTCGAAGTGGGCACCAAGCAACTCCCGTTGCCCCCGGAGCCCCGCATCGAGACGGCGAGCCACATGATGATCGCGAACCCCTTCCGCCCAGGCCAGGGGCTCTCCAAGATGTTCTCGACACACCCGCCCATGACGGAGCGCATCGCCCGGCTCGAGAAGATGGCAGGTCGTCCCTGATGAAAACCATCCTGAACGTCATATGGCTTGTCCTGAGCGGCTTCTGGCTGTTCCTCGGTTACCTGTTCGCGGGCGCGCTGCTGTGCATCACCGTCATCGGCATCCCGTTCGGGATCGCGGCCTTCCGCATCGGCGTCTACGCCCTGTGGCCCTTCGGGTACACCACGGTCGAGCGCCGGGACGCCGGAGCGCCTTCCTTCCTCGGCAACATCCTGTGGCTGGTCCTCGCGGGCTGGTGGCTGGCCATCGCCCACATCGTCACCGGTATCGCCCTGTGCCTCACGGTCATCGGCATCCCGTTCGGCATAGCCAACTTCAAGCTGATCCCGGTGTCGCTGCTCCCGCTGGGACGCGACATCGTGTCCACGGACCAGCCGTTCGCGGCGCGCTGACGGGCGGACCCGGGGGTGGGGAAGCCGACGTACCTCCTGCTGTCGTACGACCGACAGGCCGAGTTCGAGGGCGAGGAGGACCACGAGGAGACGTGGGCCCTGTGCGAGGACGCCGACGACCTCTTCGCCGACCAACGACCTCCCGGACGGAACCTGTACGAACTGCTCGGCTGCGCACCCGGCGGCGAGCCGCTGTCCACAGCCCTCACCCGCGCGCGTACGGAGGGTTCGGCGCCGCTCGGCGCCCTCACCGTGCAGATCCTCACCGTGTCCGGCACGACCGTAGGCGAGTGGTACCTCGAAGACGTCCGCGTCCTCGGAGACCGCCCCTGCGCCCGTGACCCGTCCCTGCGCGACATCACGGTCGAGGCGAGCCAGCCCGCCCACAACGCCTGTGACCACCCGCACCGCCCGCCCCGGTCCCCGGGTTGTCGCCTGGTGGGCGCGGCAGGCGAACAGCTGGGCACCTGCCGGGACCTGAGCCGAGTGGGAGAGGACCAGGACGAACCTCTGGACCCCCCGCTTCGCCTGCTGGGCTGCTCCCCGCGAGGAGCCCTGCGCGCCGCGCTGGACGCGGGGGAGGAGGACCTCGGCCACGCCACGGTCCTGCGGATCGACTCCGCCGGCCGCCCCGTGCAGTCCGCCGCCGAGGGCGAGGTACGGGCCTGGATCCCGTCCGCCCGCGGCCCGGGCCTGGTCGACCTCACCCTCGACCTGTGGTCGGAACGACCGCCTGTCGTGGCCCGGGAGGTATGGGAACTGTGGGGCGACGGGCGCCCCGCCGAGCCCAATCACTGGGCGCGATGCGACGCCGAGGGCCGGCAGTTCTGGCTCGGCACGGCCCTCGACAACCACGTCCACGGCCGACCGGACCGCCCACCCGGCACCACATACCACCTCGACGGCCACCACGTCACCGACGAGCCCGGCTTCTTCTGCGCGCTCGGCGAGGCGGTGAACGGCCCCGGTGGCTACTTCGGCTGGGGCTTGGACACCCTGTCCGACTGTCTCTGCGGCCGGTGGGGTGCCGCCGGGCCCTTCACCCTCGTCTGGCACGACGCCGATGTCGCCCGAACCTGCCTCGGCGTCACGCCGCACGTCGGCAACCGCCCGACCACCTTCGGGGAACTCCTCGCCTTCCTCGCCGAAAAGCGGGTCGACGTCCGGCTGGCCTGACCCGTGGTTTTCCACAATCCGGCGGTTGTCCACAGGCCCGCCCACTTGTCAGTGCCGTCTTGCATCATGAATCCATGACCGAGAGCGAGCAGTTGCTGACACAGGTGGAAGCCATGGCGCGCACCACCCGGCCCTGGGGCTGGGCCTCCCTCCCGGAGCCGGTGGACGCCGCCACACTGGCCCGAGCCGAGGCCACCTTGGGCTTCCGCCTTCCCACGCTGCTCGCCGAGCTGTACCTGCGGATAGGAGACGGCGGATTCGGTCCGGAGTACGGCGTGCTGCCCCTGCTCGACAACGCTGCGGCCGGCGAACCCGCTGCCGTCACCCAGTACCTCACCAACCGTGCCGACGGCCGCAAGGACCCCAGTTGGCCCTGGCCCGAGGGCGTGCTGCCGATATCCCACTGGGGATGCGCGATGTACGCGTGCGTGGACTGCCGCAGTCCACACGTCCCCGTCCTCCTCTTCGAGCCGAACGCCGGCGAGGCCGACCACGCCTGGTTCGTGGACGCTCCCAGCCTCACGGACTGGCTGCGCGCCTGGATCGACGGCACGGGCTGGTACGAGGAAACGAACGAGGACCTGGAGATGTCCCCGTGGACCGACTTCCACATACGCACAGCAGAGCCACGGAGCTCCTGACCGGACCGGCGGTCCCGCCCAGCCGATGCCACGAGCAGGGGTTCCGTGCCCGGCGGATGACACAAGACGAAACCGTGTGGCGGACGACGACGCAAGGCGAAGCTGCGTGGCCGATGCCGCAAGGCGGGGACGCCCGGCGGGTGTCACCGGCCTGGGCTGTCGCTCCACCGGTGCCATGACTTCGGCGCCTCCGGCCGACGGGCGGCGACACGGCGGGGACAGCCGGCGGATCCCACCAGGTCGGTCCTACCACTCGACCGGTGCCACGAGTACGGAGCCACGAGTACGGAGCCTGTCTGCTCACCGGCACCACGCGTACGAGGACCCCCGTCCACCGCTGCCACACGTACGGTCCTGTCACCCACCAACCCACCACCCCCACGAAGACGCGACCGCACCCGCCTCACAGCGTCACGCAGGACGCGACCCTTCCCCGCTCCGCTGCGCCCCGCCCGCCGATCTCACCGCCCCTGCCGCCCCGCCGCCCACCGCCGCACCCCGTACGCCACCACGCCGACCACCAGCACAGCCGCCCCCATGACCACCGAAATTACCGGCAGGGCGAACGCCAGCACCACGCAGCCGAGCAGCCCCACCGCCGGCACCGCCCGGGCCGCCGGCGCCGAGGAGAGCGTCCAGGCCGACGCGTTGGCCACCGCGTAGTACGCCAGCACACCGAAGGAGGAGAAGCCGATCGCACCCCGAACGTCCACCGTGGCGGCCAGGACGGCGACCACCACCCCGACGGCCAGCTCCGCCCGGTGCGGCACCTGGAAGCGCGGATGCACGGCGGCCAGAGTGCCGGGCAGATGCCGGTCCCGGGCCATGGCCAGAGTCGTCCGCGAGACACCCAGGATCAGGGCTAGCAGCGAACCCAACGCGGCCACGGCAGCACCCACCCGTACCACCGGCACCAGCCCCGGCACCCCGGCCGCCCGCACCGCCTCCGCCAGCGGAGCGTCCGCGCGTCCCAGACCACCCGCCCCCAGCACGGAAAGGACAGCCACCGCCACACACACGTACACCACCAGCGCGATGCCCAGGGCCAGAGGGATCGCGCGGGGGATGGTGCGTGCCGGATCCCGTACCTCCTCGCCGAGGGTCGCGATGCGCGCGTACCCCGCGAACGCGAAGAACAGCAGACCGGCCGCCTGGAGGGTCCCGCCCACACCGCCCGAGGCTCCGATGTCCAGCCGCCCGGAGTCGGACGCCCTCGATCCCAGACACACGACCACCACGGAAGCGAGGACAGCCAGGACCACCGCCACGATCGCCCGGGTCAGCCAGGCGGACTTCTGGACACCGCCGTAGTTCACCGCGGTCAGCGCCACCACGGCCGCGACGGCGACGGCGTGTGCCTGCCCGGGCCAGACGTACGCGCCCACGGTCAGCGCCATCGCCGCACACGAAGCGGTCTTCCCGACCACGAACGACCAGCCCGCGAGATAACCCCAGAACGCGCCGAGCCGCTCGCGCCCGTACACGTAGGTGCCGCCGGAGGCCGGGTACAGGGCGGCCAGTCGCGCCGACGACATGGCATTGCAGTAGGCGACCACGGCGGCGACCGCGAGCCCGAGCAGCAACCCGGAGCCGGCCGCGTGCGCCGCGGGACCCAGGGCTGCGAAGATCCCGGCACCGATCATCGATCCCAGTCCGATGACGACCGCGTCGCCCACTCCCAGAGTGCGCCGCAGTCCGGCATCGATACGTGTCATGCGCCGCACCCTACTGATCGCTGCAACCACCGGGGGCAGCCGTGTCGTCCAGTTCATCAACAGGGCACGAACACTCACGCGACAAGCAGGACGTAAGAACGTTCGCGCCCGACACACACGTACCACGCACACACGAACAGACGCACCACGCACCACGCACCACGCACGAGCCCAGCCTGTCTCGACCCGCATCACAGCACCGGGACAGCGCGGGCACAGCACGGAAGGGCAGGTTCACGGCATGAGCATCATCAGCTGGATCATCCTCGGCCTGTTGGCCGGAGCCATCGCCAAGTTCCTGCTGCCGGGCCGTGACCCGGGCGGCTTCGTCGGCACGACCCTCATCGGTGTCGCGGGCGCGTTCATCGGTGGCTGGATATCGGCCCGCTGGCTGGACCACCCGATCAGCAAGGACTTCTACGACGGCGCCACGTGGGCCGCGGCGATCGGCGGCTCACTCGCCCTTCTGGTCGCCTACCGCCTCCTGTTCGGCGACTCACGCGACTGAGCGCCCGACGAGCGAGCGCACCCCGAACCGCAGCCGGCAGGCGAGAAGGGTGGACCCCGGCCGGGAAACCGCCGGGTGTCCACCCTTCCTCGCACGGGAGCTGCGCCGCGTCCGCCGGACTACCGGTAGTTCACGAACTGCAGCGCGAAGTCGAAGTCCTTGCCCTTCAGGAGAGCGATGATGGCCTGCAGGTCGTCGCGGCTCTTCGAGCTGACCCGCAGCTCGTCACCCTGTACCTGGGCCTTCACGCCCTTCGGGCCCTCGTCCCGGATGATCTTCGCCACCTTCTTCGCGTTCTCCTGGGAGATGCCCTCCTCGATCGACGCGAAGATCTTGTACTCCTTGCCGGACAGCTGGGGCTCGCCCGCGTCCAGCGCCTTCAGCGAGATCCCGCGCTTGATCAGCTTGGACTGGAAGACGTCGAGGACAGCCTTGACCCGGTCCTCGGAATTCGCCTCCATCAGGATCTTGTCACCGGACCACGAGATCGCGGCACCCACGCCCTTGAAGTCGTAGCGCTGCGAGATCTCCTTGGCGGCCTGGTTGAGGGCGTTGTCGACCTCCTGCCGCTCGACCTTCGAGACGATGTCGAAACTGGAGTCGGCCATGTCCTGTGGCTCCTTGTATCGGGGTGCGTATCGGGGTGCGTACGGGTGCGTATCGGCGTACGTGGGGGCGGGCGCCGAGCCCGGCAGTCCCGGGCCGCATCCGGACAAGCCTAGCCACCCACCGGGGCCCGAGCGCAGATCAATCGGGTGGCGAAGCACCCCACCGCATCGGGTATTGTTTACGTCGTTGCCACGGAGCGCCGCGGAAAAGCGGTGCGAGGGGCAGCAACCCCGGCGGTGTGCCCGAGCGGCCAAAGGGAGCAGACTGTAAATCTGCCGGCTCAGCCTTCCCAGGTTCGAATCCTGGCGCCGCCACACTGGGGAAGACCCCCTCCCTCTGCGGAAACGCAGAGGGAGGGGGTCTCTTCGTTTGGGCGGCCGTCGTCGGGATCGTCTCGTGAGGAGACGGGTGTATGCCGTCGCCGAAGGTCTGGTCGACGGAGGTCTCCAGGGGATGAGATCCGTCGGCCCGGACCGGCCCCTTCGCTCAAGGGGCGGTCCGGGCCGCGGGTCAGGTGGCCCGGCAACTTCTCGGAAGCGTGGCCCAGTTCGACGGCCTGGTCGTCGATGGCCTGGTCGCCGGTGCCGGTGCCGGTGCCCGTGCCGGCCAGGGGCACCATGGCGGCCCGGGGCTGGTAGCCCGTCGCGGTGATCGCGCAAGCGCCGCTGTCCACGTCGGAGAAGGCGTACGTGCCGTCGAGGCCGGTCCTGGTCGTCGCGAACACGTTGCCCTCGGCGTCCACCACCTAGCTCGACCGCCACCCGTGTGACCCCGGTACCGCCGATCCCGACAGGCAGGGTCAGCGGCAGTAGGGCCGGATCGCGTGACCGCCCGGTGAAGGGACGGAGGTGAAGTGAGCCGCGCGGCGGGCGACACGGAGGGGACCGGAAGCCCGCGGCGGGCGACACGGAGGGGAGCGGAAGCCCGCGGCGGGCGGGGCACACTGGCCCCATGTCCACGCGCCGCAGACACTGCCCCGAATGCCGTCGCGAGATCGCCGTCGTCGCCGGACGCTTCGCCCGGCACGACCCGGCCGGCGCACGCGAGAGCGGCCGGCTCGTCTCGTGCCCCGGCTCCCGACGCCAGGCGGAACTCGGTGCCGCACAGCCCGCGTTGGACGGGTACGAGGTCCCCGGATTCCCGGGGCAGCTTCCCCTGTTCTAGGAGGGCGCCCAAGGTCCCGACAACGGACGACACGCTTCTCTCGACGGCACGCGTCTCTCGTGCCGCAGCCCCCTCGGCGACCCGGCCTTCCCCCGGACGGCACACACTCCTCAGGCGGCCGGCTGCGCGCGTAACCCGGCCTCTTCGGCGGCCCGGCCCCTTCGGAGCACGGCCGGACGCGCTGCGGCTCGACGGGGACGGCGAGGCGGTCGCGCCGACCGCACGACGAGGGGCGCGGGACAGAGGACGAGGGACAGAGGACGAGGGACAGAGGACGCGGGACGCGCGACGCGGAGGGGAACACTGGGGCTCAACCGTTCAGCACCGCGCTCAGTACGCGCGCACCTCGGCACGGCCGTGCGGCCGGACCCCGTCCAGCACGTCCGGCCGGTCCACATCCGGCGCCAGGCACCGCGGGACGAACGCGCCCCGTCCATCGGTGGAGAGGACCTCGTACAGCCGTCGTAACAGCGCCTCCCGCGCCGTCGGCACCCCCTCGGCGGCCAACGTCAGTTCCCGGCCACCGACTTGACCGCCACGGACACCGGCGTCGATCCGCCGACCAGTTCCAGGACCAGACCGGCCGTCGCCGACGTGTCCAGCAACTCCGCCAGTACGGCGGCCACGTCGTCGCGCGGGACGACGCCGCGTCCCGTGTGCGCCTCCAGCCGTACGAGACCGGTGCCGGCGTCGTTCGTCAGGGAACCGGGACGCAGGATCGTCCAGTCCAGGCCGTCCAGACCGCTCACGTACGCGTCGGCCTCGCCCTTGGCGCGCAGGTACACGTCGAAGATCTCATCACCCTGGTGCGCCGGATCCGCGCCCATGGACGACACGACCACATAGCGCCGTACGCCCGCCCGGACCGCCGCGTCCGCGAACAGCACCGCCGCGCCCCGGTCCACCGTGTCCTTGCGGGCCACCCCGCTGCCCGGACCCGCGCCCGCCGCGAAGACCACCGCGTCCGCGCCCCGCAGCCGCTCCGCGACCTCCTCGACCGAGGCCGACTCCAGGTCCAGCAGCACCGGTTCGGCACCGGCCTGCCGTAGATCGTCGCCCTGTTCGGCACGGCGGATGATCCCCGCGACCTCGTCTCCGCGCCCGGCGAGCAACCGCTCCAGCCGCAGCGCGATCTGACCATGACCACCAGCGATGACAATGCGCATGTTTCCGACCGTACGCCCGGACGACCGCATCCGCCGCACAACCCCGGCTACACCCCAGGGGTGCACACACAAGGCACACACGCAGGGCGGCACGTCACACCCATGGACAGCACACCTACCGACACCGCCCACCCCGATCCCACGCCGCCACCGACACCCCCGCCCCTACGACAACTTCCCCCGCCCCTGCCGCGGCAGACCCAGTTCTGTCGCCGCGGCGGAGTCGCAGTACTCCCGTACCGCGCTCGTCCGCGCCACCACGCGCCCCCGATGGATCACGATCCGGCTGTACGCCAGGGACAGCGCCCCTGCGAGCCGGTCACCGCGTACCGCGAGCAACTCGGCCGGGAAGCCCGCCTCCACCCGCACCTCCGTAAGGCCCAGCACCGCGCGCGCGGACGTGCTCACCGCGTCGTACGCGTCCTCGGGCCGCAGACCGTGGCGGGACGCCAGCAGGTAGGCGGCCTCTAGGGGATCGCCACGCCCCACCGGATTCGACACGTCCCTCAGGGCACCGCTCCCGGCAGCCACCTGCACCCCGGCCGCACGCAGCAGCCGTACCGGAGCCGTGCCCCGACGTTCGACGGCCCCGCAGCCGCCCTGCGGCAGGCTGACGACCGCCACACCGGCCGCCGCGAGCTGGTCGGCGGTGCGGGAGGCCACCTCGGCGGGCAACCGGTCCAGGCCGCCGCACGGCGTGAGCGTCACCCCGGGGCGCAGCCCGCCGGCCATCGCGGCGAGCCGGGCCAGCCGGGCCGGGTCGGTGGCGTCGGTGTGCAGGTCGACCGGGCAGCCGTGTTCGGAGGCCACCTCCAGGGCCGCCTCCGCATAACCCGTCGGGTCGGGATCCAGATCCGGACAGCCGCCCACCACGGAGGCGCCCATCTTCACCGCGTCCCGCAGCACCGCGAGCCCGTCGGCGCCGGCCACCCCGGTCAGCACCCTGGGCATCGCCACCGTCGTCACCTCGGTCAGCCCGCGCAGCGCGCGCCCCGCTCGGAGGACTGCGGTCAGGGCGCCGAGCCCCTGTACGTCACCCACACGCACGTGTGCCCGCACTGCGGTCGCCCCGTGCCCGAGCTGGAGCAGAGCCGCCTCCGTGGCCCGGCGCTGGACGTTCTGGACGTCGCATGAGGCCGGCCCCTCGCCGTCGGCCGACAGCGCGGTGTCGCCGTGGGCGTGCGGTTCGGCCGGGGCCGGCAGGAGCAGATAGCCGCCGAGGTCGACGCGCGCGGCCCGCGCGCGCGGGCCGTCCGCCCTAAGACTCCCGGCCGTGCCGACCGCCTCGATGCGCTCGCCGACCAGCCGTACGTCCACGGTCCGGCCGTCGGCGAGCCGCGCCCCGCAGAGCAGCAGAGCGGCCCCCTCGGCGGGGGAGGAATCAGACGAGGCCGACGAGGATCCCGAGGACGAGCGGGGCGGCTGCGGCTGACTGTCGGGCATCGCGCTCCAAGGGCTGGGGACTGGACGTACGACGGGGACTCGAGGCTCAGGACTCAGGACTCAGGGGCGGGAACTCGGGGCTGGGCACGCAGAGTTCTTCGCTACGGACTCGCGGACCGGGGGCTACGAGGTTCGGAGGTTTTTGGGGTTCGGGGGGGCCGGGGATTCGGGTTCAGGGGTGTGCAAGCCGGGCGGACTACGCGCGAGGACGCAAGGCGCAAGATCACGCAGAGTGAGTCGAGCCTAGGGTGACGACACGGTCACGCCGGGGAGGAGCGCAATAGTCGTACCGGTGTGGTCCGCCGTGGTGGAGAGGCTCCCGGGGCTCCTGGAGCGAGCGCGGAACAGGGCGGGACGGGGGCCGCGAAACGGATTTGGGCGAACGGCTGCCGAGCGTGTAATGTCTTCATCGCTCGCCCCAATAGCTCAGTCGGTAGAGCGTCTCCATGGTAAGGAGAAGGTCTACGGTTCGATTCCGTATTGGGGCTCTGGTGTGAGAGGTTCCCGCCGCGAGGCGGGAGCCGATCGCATCACAGCGGTGTAGCTCAGTCGGTAGAGCAAGCGGCTCATAATCGCTGTGTCACCGGTTCAAGTCCGGTCACCGCTACTGACAGTAGCCGATTGTGGGGTCGGTCCTTCGATCGGCTACTCTTCATGCGTTATAAGCATTATCCGTCCCATCCGTTCGTCAAGGAGCACTCACGTGGCTGCCACCGACGTCCGCCCGAAGATCACGCTGGCCTGCGTGGAGTGCAAGGAGCGGAACTACATCACCAAGAAGAACCGGCGTAACAACCCGGACCGACTGGAGATGAAGAAGCACTGCCCGCGTTGCAATGCGCACACCGCGCACCGCGAAACGCGATAGAACAGGCTCGTACACGAGGCCGTCCCCGCAGTCTGGGGGGCGGCCTCGCGTCGTTCCCGGCCCGGTCACCGGCCGGTCAACCGCAGCAGACATCAGGAGGTGCCGGGCCATGGCGCTCGACCAGTCCTTCGTGGGGCGGACGTACCCGCCCACCGAGCCCTACGAGGTGGGCCGGGAGAAGATCCGTGAGTTCGCCGAGGCCGTGGGGGACGCCAACCCGGCGTACACGGACCCCGAGGCCGCCAAGGCCCTCGGCCACCCCGATGTGATCGCCCCGCCGACCTTCGTGTTCTCCATCACCTTCCGGGCGGCGGGACAGGTCGTCCAGGACCCGCAGCTCGGCCTGGACTACAGCCGCGTGGTGCACGGTGACCAGAAGTTCGTCTACGTCCGCCCCGTGCGCGCCGGCGACCGGCTGACCGTCACCTCGACCATCGAGACCGTCAAGTCCATGGCGGGCAACGACATCCTGGACATCCGTGGCGAGGTGCACGACGAGACCGGCGAGCACGTCGTGACCGCCTGGACCAAGCTGGTCGCCCGCGCGGCCGAGGAGGCGTGAGCATTCGATGACGGCGAAGATCGCCTACGACGATGTCGAGGTCGGCACCGAGCTGCCCGCCCGGTCCTTCCCCGTGACCCGCGACACCCTGGTCCGGTACGCGGGCGCGTCCGGGGACTTCAACCCGATCCACTGGAACGAGAAGTTCGCCAAGGAGGTCGGGCTGCCGGACGTCATCGCGCACGGCATGTTCACCATGGCCGCGGCGATCCGCGTGGTCACCGACTGGACCGGCGACCCCGGCGCGGTCGTCGAGTACGGCGTCCGCTTCACCAGGCCCGTCGTCGTCCCGAACGACGGCCAGGGCGCCACGGTCGAGGTCAGTGCCAAGGTCGCGGCCAAGCTCGACGACCAGACGGTCCGCGTGGACCTCACGGCGACCAGCGCCGGACAGAAGGTGCTGGGGATGTCCCGGGCGGTCGTACGACTGGCCTGACGGCCGGCCGGGACGACGGTGGGCGAAGAGGCCGGTGTAAGGGGCGCTCGCCATTGCGGGGCGCCCCTTACCCGATCACCCGATCCATCCCACCCCCGCCCCCGTCTCGTAGTCTTGTGCGCGTGCAGGAACTCCACGACGCCCCCCTCGCTCCGCTCACCACCTTCCGGCTGGGCGGTCCCGCCGCCCGGCTGGTCACCGCGGTGACCGACGCCGAGGTGACCGCCGCCGTCCGCGAGGCCGACGACACCGGAACCCCGCTGCTGGTCATCGGCGGCGGATCGAACCTGGTCATCGGGGACAAGGGCTTCGACGGCACCGCGCTCGTCATCGCCACCAAGGGGTTCGCCCTCGTCGGCACCCACCTGGAGCTGGCCGCCGGCGAGGTGTGGACCGACGCCGTCGCCCGAACCGTCGAGCAAGGACTCGCCGGCGTCGAGTGCCTCGCCGGCATCCCCGGTTCGGCCGGTGCGACCCCGATCCAGAACGTCGGGGCGTACGGCCAGGAAGTCTCCTCGACGATCACCGAGGTGATCGCCTACGACCGCACGGCCCACGAGACGGTCACCCTCACCAACGAGGAGTGCGCCTTCTCCTACCGGCACAGCCGCTTCAAGGCCGACCCCCACCGTTACGTCGTCCTGCGCGTCCGCTTCGCCCTGGAGGACGCGGGCGGTCTCTCGGCCCCGGTCAAGTACGCCGAGACGGCCCGCGCCCTCGGCGTGGAACCCGGCGACCGCGTCCCGGTGGCCGCCGCCCGCGAAACCGTGCTCAAGCTGCGTTCCGGCAAGGGCATGGTCCTGGACCCCGAGGACCACGACACCTGGTCCGCGGGCTCCTTCTTCACCAACCCCATCCTCACCGACGACGAGTTCGCCGCCTTCCACGCGCGCGTACGCGAACGCCTCGGCGACGGTGTACAGCCGCCCGCGTACCCGGCGGGAGAGGGCCACACCAAGACCTCCGCCGCCTGGCTGATCGACAAGGCCGGCTTCCCCAAGGGCTACGGCACCGGCCCCGCCCGCATCTCCACCAAGCACACCCTCGCCCTCACCAACCGGGGCGGGGCCACCACGGAGGACCTGCTCGCCCTGGCCCGCGAGGTCGTCACCGGCGTCCACGACGCCTTCGGCATCACGCTGGTCAACGAGCCGGTGACCGTCGGCGTCAGCCTCTGACAGAGCCGGAACAGAGCCGGAACAGAGCGGGGGCAGATCCACCCCCGCGCCTCCGCCCCCCCAGAGACCTACGCCGTCAGCCAGTCGTCCACCCCCGCCAGCAGCTTGCTCTTCGTCTCCTCCGGTGCCGCCGACGCCCGGATCGACTGGCGGGCCAGTTCCGCCAGCTCCGGGTCCGTGAAGGCGTGGTACTCCCGCGCGATCTCGTACTGGGCCGCCAGCCGGGAGCCGAAGAGGAGCGGGTCGTCGGCGCCCAGAGCCATCGGCACCCCCGCTTCGAACAGCGTCCGCAGCGGCACGTCCTCCGGCTTCTCGTAGACGCCGAGGGCCACGTTCGACGCCGGGCAGACCTCGCACGTCACCCCCCGCTCGGCCAGCCGCCGCATCAGCCGCGGGTCCTCCGCCACCCGCACACCGTGCCCCAGCCGGTGCGCGTGCAGGTCGTCCAGGCAGTCCCGTACCGACGCCGGGCCACTCAGCTCCCCGCCGTGCGGGGCCGACAGCAGCCCTCCCTCCCGTGCGATGGCGAACGCGCGGTCGAAATCCCGCGCCATGCCCCGGCGTTCGTCGTTCGACAGGCCGAAACCGACAACCCCCCGGTCCGCGTACCGCACCGCGAGGCGGGCCAGCGTGCGCGCGTCCAGGGGGTGCTTCATCCGGTTCGCCGCCACCAGGACGCGGATGCCGAGGCCGGTCTCCCGGGACGTCGACTCCACCGCGTCGAGGATGATCTCCAGGGCCGGGATCAGACCGCCCAGGACAGGCGCGTACGACGTCGGGTCCACCTGGATCTCCAGCCAGCCCGCCCCGTCCCGCACGTCCTCCTCCGCGGCCTCCCGGACCAGGCGCCGGATGTCCTCCGGCTCCCGCAGACACGAGCGGGCGGCGTCGTACAGGCGCTGGAAGCGGAACCAGCCCCGCTCGTCCGTCGCCCGCAGCTTCGGCGGCTCCCCGCTGGTCAGTGCTTCGGTGAGCGCCTCGGGCAGGCGCACGCCGTACTTGTCGGCCAGTTCCAGCACGGTGCCGGGTCGCATCGACCCCGTGAAGTGCAGGTGCAGATGGGCTTTGGGCAGCTCAGAGACATCACGTACACGCTCCATTCCAGGATCCTGCCGTACGTCCCCTCCGCACCGGTAGCGCTTTCCCCGAACGTGGTCTTGCTCGCACAAACGACAGGGACCACCCAGGAGCGTTCCTGGGTGGTCCCCGGTGGCCGTCCGGTGACGGATGTCAGTCCGTGGCCTCCGCCAGCAGCTTCTGGATCCGGCTCACGCCCTCCACCAGGTCCTCGTCACCCAGCGCGTACGACAGCCGCAGATACCCCGGGGTGCCGAAGGCCTCGCCGGGAACGACCGCGACCTCGGCCTCCTCCAGGATCAGCGCGGCCAGCTCGACCGTGTCCCGCGGACGCTTGCCGCGGATCTCCTTGCCGAGCAGGTCCTTGACGGACGGGTACGCGTAGAAGGCGCCCTCGGGCTCCGGGCAGAGCACGCCGTCGATCTCGTTGAGCATCCGCACGATCGTCTTGCGGCGGCGGTCGAAGGCCTCCCGCATCGTCGCGACCGCGTCCAGGTTGCCCGAGACCGCGGCCAGGGCAGCGACCTGCGCGACGTTCGAGACGTTCGATGTGGCGTGCGACTGCAGGTTCGTCGCCGCCTTCACGACGTCCTTCGGGCCGATGATCCAGCCGACCCGCCAGCCCGTCATCGCGTACGTCTTCGCGACACCGTTGACCACGATGCACTTGTCCCGCAGCTCCGGCACGATCGCGGGCAGCGAGGTGAACGTCGCGTCGCCGTAGACGAGATGCTCGTAGATCTCGTCCGTCATCACCCACAGGCCGTGCTCGACGGCCCAGCGGCCGATCGCCTCGGCGTCCTCGGCGCTGTAGACCGCGCCCGTGGGGTTGGAGGGAGAGACGAAGAGGACGACCTTCGTGTTCTCGGTGCGCGCGGCCTCCAGCTGCTCCACCGAGACGCGGTAGCCGGTCGTCTCGTCGGCGACGACCTCGACCGGGACACCGCCGGCCAGACGGATCGACTCCGGGTACGTCGTCCAGTACGGCGCCGGGACGATGACCTCGTCGCCCGGGTCGAGGATCGCGGCGAAGGCCTCGTAGATGGCCTGCTTGCCGCCGTTGGTGACGAGGATCTGCGAGACGTCCGGCTCGTAGCCCGAGTCGCGCAGCGTCTTCGCGGCGATCGCGGCCTTCAGCTCGGGCAGGCCGCCGGCCGGCGTGTAGCGGTGGTACTTCGGGTTCTTGCAGGCCTCGACCGCGGCCTCGACGATGTAGTCCGGGGTCGGGAAGTCGGGCTCACCGGCGCCGAAGCCGATCACCGGACGCCCGGCGGCCTTGAGTGCCTTGGCCTTGGCGTCCACGGCGAGAGTGGCGGACTCGGAGATCGCGCCGACTCGGGCGGAGACCCGGCGCTCGGTGGGAGGGGTTGCAGGGCTCATGGGCCCATCGTTTCAGACCGGAAACTTCCCCGGCACGCGGGTTTCACGGACTGAACACCTGCTGAACAACCGTCCGGATCCGTCGCCCTCGCTGGGCGATCTTCCTGAGCGGAGCCCTTACGGGCCTTTTCTGTTCGACGACGGCTCCTGAACCACGTACACTCTCACCTCGTTGGCCTTCAGCGGGCTGCGCTCGACCGGTGCACACCGAGCACTCGGTCGCATGCGGTACGTTGGGGGACGGACAAAGGGTCGTAGCTCAATTGGTAGAGCACTGGTCTCCAAAACCAGCGGTTGGGGGTTCAAGTCCCTCCGGCCCTGCTACACACACCTTCGCCAGGATGTGTGCACGCATGTACGTACAGAAATGCACCGCCGTGCGGCTCAGACCGGGCGCGGCACGGCCACGACCCGGGAACAGGTGAGGACGAATGGCGGACGCCGTGGGCTCCATCGATACGCCTGATGCCCAGGACGAGGCGCCGGAGTCCCAGAAGAGGACTCGTAAGGGCGGCAAGCGAGCCAAGAAGGGCCCGCTGAAGCGTCTCGCGCTGTTCTACCGCCAGATCGTCGCGGAGCTCCGCAAGGTCGTCTGGCCGTCGCGCGGCCAGCTGACGACGTACACGACCGTGGTGATCATCTTCGTGATCGTGATGATCGGCCTGGTGACCGTGATTGACTATGGGCTCGACCACGCCGCCAAGTACGTATTCGGCTGAGCACAGAGCGAAGGGCGCCGCGGTTACCGGCGCCCGTTTTCGCATGTTCCACCCCTATGTATCCAGGAAGAAGCAGCCACCGTGTCTGACCAGAACCTGAACGACGCCATCGAGCCACACGGGCAGGACATCGAGTCCGTGGAAGAGGAGCTCGAGATCGTCGAGGGCGCGGACGAGGACCTGGACGAGGTCGAGGCTGCCGACGCCGAGGCGGGCGAGCCCGCGGAGGAAGCCGCGCTCCACGTCGAGGACGAGGAGACGGACGCCGTCGAGGCCGCCGAGGACGAGACCGACGTCGAGGACGAGACGGACGTCGAAGCTGAGGCTGATGTCGAGGCCGAGGCTGACGCCGACGTCGAGGCCGAGGAAGAAGAGCCGGCCGAGCCCGTCGACCCCGTCGCCGCCCTGCGCGAGGAGCTGCGCACCCTGCCCGGCGAGTGGTACGTCATCCACACCTACGCCGGCTACGAGAACCGCGTGAAGACCAACCTGGAGCAGCGCGCCGTCTCGCTGAACGTCGAGGACTTCATCTTCCAGGCCGAGGTGCCGCAGGAAGAGGTCGCGCAGATCAAGAACGGCGAGCGCAAGACCGTCCGTCAGAACAAGCTCCCCGGCTACGTGCTGGTGCGCATGGACCTGACGAACGAGTCCTGGGGCGTCGTCCGCAACACCCCCGGTGTCACCGGCTTCGTCGGCAACGCCTACGACCCGTACCCGCTGACCCTGGACGAGATCGTCAAGATGCTCGCCCCGGAGGCCGAGGAGAAGGCGGCCCGCGAGGCCGCCGAGGCCGAGGGCAGGCCCGCTCCGCAGCGCAAGGTCGAGGTCCAGGTGCTGGACTTCGAGGTGGGCGACTCGGTCACCGTCACCGACGGCCCGTTCGCGACGCTGCAGGCGACCATCAACGAGATCAACGCCGACTCGAAGAAGGTCAAGGGTCTCGTGGAGATCTTCGGCCGTGAGACGCCGGTCGAGCTGTCCTTCGACCAGATCCAGAAGAACTAGTCCTTCACCGGTTTCTTCCTGGACCCACCGCGTCCGAGCAGGTCAGAGGGGCTGTCAAAAGCCCGTCTGACCTGCTCGGTTTTTAGCCGCGCATCTATACCCGTTATCGTTGTGCGGTATGCCTTCATCTGGGACGCGACCCAGGTGGGGGTAGACCCGAACCGAAAGGACCCGGAGAGCAATGCCTCCCAAGAAGAAGAAGGTCACGGGGCTCATCAAGCTCCAGATCCAGGCCGGTGCCGCCAACCCGGCTCCGCCGGTCGGCCCGGCGCTGGGTCAGCACGGCGTCAACATCATGGAGTTCTGCAAGGCCTACAACGCCGCGACCGAGTCGCAGCGTGGCTGGGTCATCCCGGTGGAGATCACGGTCTACGAGGACCGCTCCTTCACCTTCATCACCAAGACGCCGCCGGCCGCCAAGATGATCCTCAAGGCCGCGGGCGTGGAGAAGGGCTCCGGCGAGCCGCACAAGACCAAGGTCGCCAAGATCACCCAGGCGCAGGTCCGCGAGATCGCCACCACCAAGCTGCCCGACCTCAACGCCAACGACCTGGACGCCGCCGCGAAGATCATCGCCGGTACCGCGCGTTCCATGGGCGTCACGGTCGAGGGCTGAACCCCACCCTCGTAGAACATGCGGCTTTGGCCGCGCGTGGCAGGGCCTGCTCGGCCCGTACCACGACTCCTTTCAGAACACACAGGAGCAGTTGTGAGCAAGCGCAGCAAGTCTCTCCGCGCTGCGGACGCCAAGATCGACCGGGAGAAGCTCTACGCCCCGCTCGAGGCCGTCCGTCTCGCCAAGGAGACCTCCACGTCCAAGTTCGACGGCACCGTCGAGGTCGCCTTCCGTCTGGGTGTCGACCCGCGCAAGGCCGACCAGATGGTGCGTGGCACCGTGAACCTTCCGCACGGCACCGGTAAGACCGCCCGGGTCCTGGTCTTCGCGACCGGTGACCGTGCCGAGGCCGCTCGTGCCGCGGGCGCCGACATCGTCGGCGCCGACGAGCTCATCGACGAGGTGTCGAAGGGCCGTCTGGACTTCGACGCCGTCGTCGCCACCCCGGACCTCATGGGCAAGGTCGGCCGCCTGGGCCGCGTGCTCGGTCCCCGTGGTCTCATGCCGAACCCCAAGACCGGCACCGTGACTCCGGACGTCACCAAGGCTGTCACCGAGATCAAGGGTGGCAAGATCGAGTTCCGCGTCGACAAGCACTCGAACCTGCACTTCATCATCGGCAAGGCGTCCTTCGACGACACCAAGCTGGTGGAGAACTACGGCGCGGCCCTGGAGGAGATCCTCCGTCTGAAGCCGTCCGCCGCCAAGGGTCGCTACATCAAGAAGGCCGCGATCAGCACCACGATCGGCCCCGGCATTCCGATCGACCCGAACCGCACGCGCAACCTCCTCGTCGAGGAGGACCCGGCCACCGTCTGAGTCTGACGGCTCGACCGGTCGACGACGGGCCCCGCACCTTCCGAGGTGCGGGGCCCGTTCCCGTGTGCGGGCGCCGGGCCCTGGGTTAGCGTGCGGACACGGCAACGGCACAGGGGGACGTATGAGGTGCAGGAACGGGCGTGGTGTCGCGCTCGCGGTCGCGATGACCGTCGCGCTGACGGGGGCGGTCGGCTGTACGTCCCCCGAGTCCCCGCACAAGCCCGGGAAGGACCGCCGGGCGAGCACCGAGTCCCGCGCGGCCCTGCTGTCCGCCGAGCGGTCCACCGACCGCGCCGCGTCGGCCCGGGTGCGCTCCACGACCGTCATGGGTGCCCAGCTGTCCCTCAAGGCCGACGGCGCGCTCAGTTGGGGCGACGGTCTGACCGGCACCCTGACCATCACGTACACCGGCGGCACGACGGCCGAGCAGATGCGCGCGCTCGGCATCACGTCGATGGAGGCCCGCTATCTGGCCGACGCCTACTACGCGCGGATGGGCGACACGTTCGCCGAGAAGGCCGGCGGCAAGCACTGGATCAAGTACGCCTACGACGACCTCAAGGACCTCGGCGGCGGCGCCGGCGCGACCTTCGCCGACCAGCTGCGCAACACCGCGCCGAACCAGTCGGTGAGGCTGCTGCTGGACGCCGAGGACGTGCGCGAGGTCGGCGAGGAGACGGTCCACGGACGGACGGCCACGCACTACTCCGGCACGGTGCTGGTGCACGACGTCACCGACGCGCAGCAGAGGAAGCAGCTCGAACAGGCCGGGGTCACCAGCGAGACCGTCGACATCTGGGTCGACGACCGGGACCTGCTGGTCAAGAAGGTCGAGAAGGGCCGGACGGTGAGCGGCGAACTGACCCAGACCGCGTACTACACCGACTACGGCGTCGCGGTCTCCGCCACCGAGCCCCCGGCCGACGACACCCAGGACTTCACGGACCTGCTGGAGCAGCAGCGGGGTGGCTCGGCCTCCTGAGTCCCCGGAAAACCAGGGATCCGCTTCCGCCTCCTGGGATACGCTCTCCGCCTGGCTGTGAACAGTCCATGTGTTCCTTGGGGGGAATCGATGGTGTCTTCCATACGTGCTTCCGTGCGCCGCAGAGCCACAGGTGCCGGCCTTGCCGCGCTGCTCCTCGCGGCCGGTGCGGTGGGCTGCGGGACGGAGCAGTCGCCGAGCATGACACCGGCGGCGGCCGTCGCCAAGGCGGCGAAGAACACGGAGGACATCACGTCCTTCCGGTACCGCATGACCGGCCGGACCCCCGAGGAGGGGCGGATCAAGGCCGAGGCGTCGATGCGTACCAAGCCGACCGTGGCCATGACCATGAAGATGACGGCGCTCGACCAGGGTGAGGACGGCACCGCCGAGATCCGGCTCGTCGGCAAGGCCATGTACATCGGCGGGGGAGCCGCGGCGGCCGAGGAGATGGACGGCAAGAGCTGGATCAAGTTCGACATGTCCGCGCTGGGGGACAGCCTCGGCGAGGGCGCGCCGGGCGCGGGCCAGGCCGACCAGAACCCGGCGACCGAGTCCACCTTCCTCACGGGCGCCAAGGACGTGAAGAAGGCCGGCACCGACACCGTCGACGGGGTCGAGACCACCCGCTACTCCGGCGTCGTCAGCATCGACGACCTCAAGGCCGCTCTGAAGGACGAGGACAAGGCCACCCGCGAGCGGCGCCAGAAGAGCGTCGAGCAGTACGAGAAGCTCGGCGTCGACGAGCTCACCATGGACATGTGGGTCGACGGCGACGACCACACCAAGCAGTTCCGCATGCGTGGCGACGCCGACAAGGGCCCGCTCGACATGACCATCACCTTCCTGGACCTCAACAAGCCGGTGACCGTGACGGCCCCGCCCGCCAAGGACACGATGGACCTCGCCGAGATGATGCGGGAAGCCCAGAGCTGAGCCCCGTGCCGACCGGATTTGCCTGCCGGCGACCCGGTCGCGTACTCTCCTGAAGAAGCCAAAGACCGCTGGTCGTTGCCGTGCGCTCGTGAGAGGGCCCGGTGGCCGAAGGATCCGCTGATATCCGCGGACGACCCGCGCAGGTGACTGTGGAAAGTTCCCGGAGTTCGCAGCTGACGCTGCGAGATGCCGGTTGAGCTACGCCCCGTGCACCTGTGCCGGGGCGTTTCGTTTGTCCCAGCCCCTTCCGCGCGGTCGTCAACACCCGGAAGGAGGCCGACGCTCATGGCAAGGCCCGACAAGGCTGCCGCGGTGGCCGAGCTCGCGGAGCAGTTCCGCAGCTCGAACGCCGCCGTGCTGACCGAGTACCGGGGTCTCACCGTGGCGCAGCTCAAGACGCTGCGTCGTTCGCTCGGTGAGAACGCCCAGTACGCCGTGGTGAAGAACACGCTGACCAAGATTGCGGCCAACGAGGCCGGGATCTCGACGCTCGACGACCTGTTCAACGGTCCGACGGCAGTTGCCTTCGTCACCGGTGACCCGGTGGAGTCGGCGAAGGGTCTTCGTGACTTCGCCAAGGACAACCCCAACCTCGTCATCAAGGGCGGTGTCCTTGACGGCAAGGCGCTGTCCGCCGACGAGATCAAGAAGCTCGCGGACCTCGAGTCCCGCGAGGTTCTGCTCTCCAAGCTGGCGGGTGCCTTCAAGGGCAAGCAGACTCAGGCTGCTCAGGTCTTCCAGGCGCTCCCCTCGAAGCTCGTCCGCACCGTGGACGCTCTTCGCGCCAAGCAGGACGAGCAGGGCGGTGCCGAGTAATTCGGCTCGCGCGTTGACCGACGCCGCCTGAGGCGACGGTCGTAGCGGGCCGAACGTACGCCCGCCAGACATGTACATCCGGCACCTGCCGAAAAAGTGGAAGGATCGCCCATCATGGCGAAGCTCAGCCAGGAAGACCTGCTCGCGCAGTTCGAGGAGATGACCCTCATCGAGCTCTCCGAGTTCGTGAAGGCGTTCGAGGAGAAGTTCGACGTCACCGCCGCCGCCGCGGTCGCCGTCGCCGGTCCGGCCGGCCCGGCCGCCCCGGCCGAGGCCGCTGAGGAGCAGGACGAGTTCGACGTCATCCTCACCGGTGCCGGCGAGAAGAAGATCCAGGTCATCAAGGTCGTGCGTGAGCTGACCTCGCTGGGTCTCAAGGAGGCCAAGGACCTCGTGGACGGCGCTCCGAAGCCGGTCCTCGAGAAGGTCGCCAAGGAGGCCGCCGAGAAGGCCGCCGAGTCCCTCAAGGGCGCCGGCGCCTCCGTCGAGGTCAAGTGACCCCACGGAGTCCGCAAGGACTCTTCTGCTAGCTGACACGGTCCTTTCAGACGGGCTGTAACGCTGACGCACCGAAGAGCGATCATCCATCCGGGTGGTCGCTCTTCGGCGTTCCGGGGAGCCGCGTGGCGACCGCCTTGCACCGGTGTTCGCGCGGAGTAGGGTGATCTTCGTCGTGTCTCCGGGAGCCCCGGTGCGGGCGGCACGTGACGAGCGGAGCATCCGGTTCGGGCAAGGGGGGCCTTGACGAACCGCACGCAGCGCGCAATTCTCAGGACGCGGCGTCACAAGGATCCGGATCCGAGGCATGGATCGGCGACGAAGAGGGCAGTATCAACGTGCGTTGAGGGCGTGGGCTTGCTGAAGGTGGTTGAGAACAACGAGGGTCTCAAAAACCCGCAGTGGACATCAGTGTGCCGATTGGCTACACTGACCCTTTGCGCTGCCTGTTAGCTGCCCCCTGCCCGTCACCAGGGGCATGCCCCCACTCGAACACTGACGAACAGACCATTCCTGACCTGGCCTTCTGGGCCACAGAAGGAAACGGCTGTCTCTGTGTCCGGGAGAGGGACCGGTACGCGCGTAGTGAGTCCGAGCCCTCGGAAGGACCCCCTCTTGGCCGCCTCGCGCACTGCCTCGACCGCGAATACGAACAACGGCGCCAGCACCGCCCCGCTGCGCATCTCTTTTGCAAAGATCAAGGAGCCCCTCGAGGTTCCGAACCTTCTCGCGCTGCAAACCGAGAGCTTTGACTGGCTGCTCGGCAACGACGCGTGGAAGGCTCGCGTCGAGGCGGCTCTGGAGTCCGGTCAGGACGTCCCCACCAAGTCCGGTCTGGAAGAGATCTTCGAGGAGATCTCTCCGATCGAGGACTTCTCCGGGTCGATGTCGCTGACGTTCCGCGACCACCGTTTCGAGCCGCCGAAGAACAGCATCGACGAGTGCAAGGAGCGCGACTTCACGTACGCGGCTCCGCTCTTCGTGACGGCCGAGTTCACCAACAATGAGACCGGCGAGATCAAGTCCCAGACGGTCTTCATGGGTGACTTCCCGCTCATGACCAACAAGGGCACCTTCGTCATCAACGGCACCGAGCGTGTCGTGGTGTCGCAGCTGGTCCGTTCGCCGGGCGTCTACTTCGACTCCTCGATCGACAAGACGTCCGACAAGGACATCTTCTCCGCCAAGATCATCCCCTCCCGGGGTGCCTGGCTGGAGATGGAGATCGACAAGCGCGACATGGTCGGTGTCCGCATCGACCGCAAGCGCAAGCAGTCCGTGACCGTTCTGCTCAAGGCTCTCGGTTGGACCACCGAGCAGATCCTTGAGGAGTTCGGCGAGTACGAGTCCATGCGCGCCACCCTGGAGAAGGACCACACCCAGGGCCAGGACGACGCGCTGCTCGACATCTACCGCAAGCTGCGTCCGGGCGAGCCCCCCACCCGGGAGGCCGCGCAGACGCTGCTGGAGAACCTCTACTTCAACTCGAAGCGCTACGACCTCGCCAAGGTCGGCCGCTACAAGGTGAACAAGAAGCTCGGCGGGGACGAGCCGCTGGACGCCGGTGTGCTCACCACCGACGACATCATCGCCACCATCAAGTACCTGGTGAAGCTGCACGCCGGTGAGACCGAGACGGTCGGCGAGTCCGGCCGCTCGATCATGGTCGAGACCGACGACATCGACCACTTCGGCAACCGCCGTATCCGCAACGTGGGCGAGCTGATCCAGAACCAGGTCCGTACGGGTCTCGCCCGTATGGAGCGGGTCGTGCGGGAGCGCATGACCACCCAGGACGTCGAGGCGATCACGCCGCAGACCCTGATCAACATCCGGCCGGTCGTCGCCTCCATCAAGGAGTTCTTCGGCACCAGCCAGCTGTCCCAGTTCATGGACCAGAACAACCCGCTGTCGGGCCTGACGCACAAGCGTCGTCTCAACGCGCTCGGCCCGGGTGGTCTCTCCCGTGAGCGGGCCGGCTTCGAGGTCCGTGACGTGCACCCCTCGCACTACGGCCGCATGTGTCCGATCGAGACGCCGGAAGGACCGAACATCGGTCTGATCGGCTCGCTCGCCTCCTACGGGCGGATCAACCCGTTCGGTTTCATCGAGACGCCCTACCGCAAGGTCGTCGAGGGCCAGGTCACCGACGAGGTCGACTACCTGACCGCCGACGAGGAGGACCGCTTCGTCATCGCGCAGGCCAACGCGCCGCTGAACGACGAGTTCCGGTTCGAGGAGGCCCGCGTCCTGGTCCGCCGTCGTGGCGGCGAGGTCGACTACGTCCCCGGTGACGACGTCGACTACATGGACGTCTCCCCGCGCCAGATGGTGTCGGTCGCGACCGCGATGATCCCGTTCCTCGAGCACGACGACGCCAACCGTGCCCTCATGGGCGCGAACATGATGCGGCAGGCCGTGCCGCTCATCAAGTCCGAGGCCCCGCTCGTCGGCACCGGCATGGAGTACCGCTCCGCCGTCGACGCCGGCGACGTGGTCAAGGCCGAGAAGGACGGTGTGGTCCAGGAGGTCTCCGCGGACTACATCACCACCGCCAACGACGACGGCACGTACATCACGTACCGCCTGGCCAAGTTCTCGCGCTCCAACCAGGGCACCTCGGTCAACCAGAAGGTCATCGTCAACGAGGGTGACCGGATCATCGAGGGCCAGGTCCTCGCGGACGGTCCGGCCACCGAGAACGGCGAGATGGCGCTGGGCAAGAACCTGCTCGTGGCGTTCATGCCGTGGGAGGGTCACAACTACGAGGACGCGATCATCCTGTCGCAGCGCCTCGTGCAGGACGACGTCCTCTCCTCGATCCACATCGAGGAGCACGAGGTCGACGCCCGTGACACCAAGCTCGGCCCCGAGGAGATCACCCGGGACATCCCGAACGTCTCCGAGGAGGTCCTCGCCGACCTCGACGAGCGCGGCATCATCCGGATCGGTGCCGAGGTCGTCGCCGGCGACATCCTCGTCGGCAAGGTCACGCCCAAGGGTGAGACCGAGCTGACCCCGGAGGAGCGCCTGCTCCGTGCGATCTTCGGTGAGAAGGCGCGCGAAGTGCGCGACACCTCGCTGAAGGTGCCGCACGGTGAGATCGGCAAGGTCATCGGCGTCCGCGTCTTCGACCGTGAAGAGGGCGACGAGCTGCCGCCGGGCGTGAACCAGCTGGTTCGTGTCTACGTGGCGCAGAAGCGCAAGATCACCGACGGTGACAAGCTCGCCGGCCGTCACGGCAACAAGGGCGTCATCTCCAAGATCCTGCCGATCGAGGACATGCCGTTCCTGGAGGACGGCACCCCGGTCGACATCATCCTCAACCCGCTGGGTGTGCCGTCCCGAATGAACCCGGGACAGGTCCTGGAGATCCACCTCGGCTGGCTCGCCAGCCGCGGCTGGGACGTCTCCGGCCTCGGGGAGGACTGGGCGAAGCGCCTGCAGCTGATCGGTGCCGACCAGGTCGACCCGGGCACGAACGTCGCGACCCCGGTCTTCGACGGTGCCCGCGAGGACGAGCTGGCGGGTCTGCTCCAGCACACCATCCCGAACCGCGACGGCGACCGCCTGGTGCAGCCGACCGGTAAGGCGAGGATGTTCGACGGCCGCTCCGGCGAGCCGTTCCCGGAGCCGATCTCGGTCGGCTACATGTACATCCTCAAGCTCCACCACCTGGTCGACGACAAGCTGCACGCGCGGTCGACCGGTCCGTACTCGATGATCACCCAGCAGCCGCTGGGTGGTAAGGCCCAGTTCGGTGGCCAGCGCTTCGGTGAGATGGAGGTGTGGGCGCTGGAGGCTTATGGCGCCGCGTACGCCCTCCAGGAGCTGCTGACCATCAAGTCCGACGACGTCACCGGCCGCGTGAAGGTCTACGAGGCCATCGTCAAGGGCGAGAACATCCCTGAGCCCGGCATCCCCGAGTCCTTCAAGGTGCTCATCAAGGAGATGCAGTCCCTGTGCCTCAACGTGGAGGTGCTGTCCTCGGACGGCATGTCCATCGAGATGCGCGACACCGACGAGGACGTCTTCCGCGCTGCGGAAGAGCTCGGCATCGACCTGTCCCGGCGCGAGCCGAGCAGCGTCGAAGAGGTCTGACGGGAGTCCGGCGGGGCCTCTCCAGCAGAGGCCCCGCCGACCCCGCGACCCCCGTTTCAGACCACAGACTTACAACCCTGAGAGGGATTGACGCATAGTGCTCGACGTCAACTTCTTCGACGAGCTCCGGATCGGTCTGGCCACCGCTGACGACATCCGTCAGTGGAGCCACGGCGAGGTCAAGAAGCCCGAGACGATCAACTACCGCACGCTCAAGCCCGAGAAGGACGGACTCTTCTGCGAGAAGATCTTCGGTCCGACCCGGGACTGGGAGTGCTACTGCGGCAAGTACAAGCGCGTCCGCTTCAAGGGCATCATCTGCGAGCGCTGTGGCGTCGAGGTCACGCGCGCCAAGGTGCGCCGTGAGCGGATGGGCCACATCGAACTGGCCGCCCCCGTCACGCACATCTGGTACTTCAAGGGCGTTCCGTCGCGGCTGGGCTACCTGCTCGACCTCGCCCCGAAGGACCTGGAGAAGGTCATCTACTTCGCGGCGTACATGATCACGTACGTCGACGACGAGCGCCGCACCCGCGACCTGCCCTCCCTGGAGGCGCACGTCTCCGTCGAGCGGCAGCAGATCGAGAACCGCCGGGACGCCGACCTGGAGGCCCGCGCCAAGAAGCTCGAGACCGACCTGGCCGAGCTGGAGGCCGAGGGCGCCAAGGCCGACGTACGCCGGAAGGTCCGTGAGGGCGCCGAGCGGGAGATGAAGCAGCTGCGTGACCGTGCGCAGCGCGAGATCGACCGTCTCGACGAGGTGTGGACCCGGTTCAAGAACCTCAAGGTCCAGGACCTCGAAGGGGACGAGCTGCTCTACCGCGAGCTGCGCGACCGCTTCGGCACCTACTTCGACGGGTCGATGGGTGCCGCGGCGCTGCAGAAGCGCCTGGAGTCCTTCGACCTCGACGAGGAGGCCGAGCGTCTCCGCGAGATCATCCGTACCGGCAAGGGCCAGAAGAAGACCCGTGCGCTGAAGCGGCTGAAGGTCGTGTCTGCCTTCCTGCAGACCTCCAACAGCCCCAAGGGCATGGTCCTCGACTGCGTCCCGGTCATCCCGCCGGACCTTCGCCCGATGGTGCAGCTGGACGGTGGCCGCTTCGCGACCTCCGACCTGAACGACCTGTACCGCCGTGTGATCAACCGCAACAACCGCCTGAAGCGGCTTCTCGACCTCGGCGCGCCCGAGATCATCGTGAACAACGAGAAGCGCATGCTCCAGGAGGCCGTCGACGCGCTCTTCGACAACGGCCGTCGCGGCCGCCCGGTCACGGGTCCCGGCAACCGTCCGCTGAAGTCGCTGTCCGACATGCTCAAGGGCAAGCAGGGCCGCTTCCGTCAGAACCTGCTCGGCAAGCGTGTGGACTACTCCGCGCGTTCCGTGATCGTCGTCGGTCCGCAGCTGAAGCTGCACCAGTGCGGTCTGCCGAAGGCGATGGCGCTGGAGCTCTTCAAGCCGTTCGTGATGAAGCGCCTGGTGGACCTGAACCACGCGCAGAACATCAAGAGCGCCAAGCGGATGGTCGAGCGCGGCCGCACGGTCGTGTACGACGTCCTGGAAGAGGTCATCGCGGAGCACCCGGTTCTGCTGAACCGCGCGCCCACGCTGCACCGCCTCGGCATCCAGGCCTTCGAGCCGCAGCTGGTCGAGGGCAAGGCCATCCAGATCCACCCGCTCGTCTGCACCGCGTTCAACGCGGACTTCGACGGTGACCAGATGGCCGTCCACCTGCCGCTCTCCGCGGAGGCGCAGGCCGAGGCCCGCATTCTGATGCTGTCCTCGAACAACATCCTCAAGCCGGCCGACGGCCGTCCGGTGACGATGCCGACCCAGGACATGGTCCTCGGTCTGTTCTTCCTCACCACCGACGGCGAGATGCGGAACGTGAAGGGCGAGGACCGCTCCTTCTCCTCCGTGGCCGAGGCGATCATGGCGTTCGACGCCGGCGAGCTCTCGCTCCAGTCGCGCGTGGACATCCGCTTCCCGGTGGGCACCATCCCGCCGCGCGGCTGGACCCCGCCGGCGCAGGAGGAGGGCGAGCCGGAGTGGCAGCAGGGTGACAGCTTCCGGCTGAAGACCACGCTGGGCCGCGCGCTCTTCAACGAGCTGCTGCCCGAGGACTACCCGTTCGTCGACTACGAGGTCGGCAAGAAGCAGCTCTCCGAGATCGTCAACGACCTCGCCGAGCGGTACCCGAAGGTCATCGTGGCGGCGACGCTCGACAACCTGAAGGCGTCCGGCTTCTACTGGGCGACCCGTTCCGGCGTCACCGTGGCCATCTCCGACGTCGTCGTTCCCGAGGCGAAGAAGGAGATCGTCAAGGGTTACGAGGCGCAGGACGAGAAGGTCCAGAAGCAGTACGAGCGCGGTCTGATCACCAAGGACGAGCGCACGCAGGAACTCATCGCGATCTGGACCAAGGCGACCAACGAGGTCGCCGAGGCCATGAACGAGAACTTCCCGAAGACCAACCCGATCTTCATGATGGTGAACTCGGGCGCACGAGGCAACATGATGCAGATGCGTCAGATCGCCGGTATGCGTGGTCTGGTGTCGAACGCGAAGAACGAGACGATCCCGCGTCCGATCAAGGCGTCGTTCCGTGAGGGCCTGTCCGTGCTGGAGTACTTCATCTCCACGCACGGTGCCCGTAAGGGTCTGGCGGACACCGCCCTGCGTACCGCCGACTCGGGTTACCTGACCCGTCGTCTGGTGGACGTCTCGCAGGACGTCATCATCCGCGAGGAGGACTGCGGCACCGAGCGCGGTCTGAAGCTGCGGATCGCCTCGCGCGGCGCCGACGGTGTGCTGCGCAAGACGGACGACGTCGAGACCAGCGTCTACGCCCGCATGCTCGCCGAGGACGTCGTCATCGACGGCAAGGTGATCGCGCCGGCCAACGTGGACCTGGGCGACGTGCTCATCGACCAGCTCGTGCACCACGGGGTCGAGGAGGTCAAGACGCGTTCGATCCTGACCTGCGAGTCCCACGTCGGTACCTGCGCGATGTGCTACGGCCGCTCGCTGGCCACCGGCAAGCTGGTCGACATCGGTGAGGCGGTCGGCATCATCGCCGCCCAGTCCATCGGTGAGCCCGGTACCCAGCTGACGATGCGTACCTTCCACACCGGTGGTGTGGCCGGTGACGACATCACCCAGGGTCTGCCGCGTGTCGTCGAGCTCTTCGAGGCCCGTACCCCGAAGGGTGTCGCCCCGATCTCCGAGGCCTCCGGCCGCGTGCGGATCGAGGAGACCGAGAAGACCAAGAAGATCGTCATCACGCCGGACGACGGCAGCGACGAGACGGCGTTCCCGATCTCGAAGCGCGCCCGGCTCCTGGTCAGCGAGGGCGAGCACGTCGAGGTGGGCCAGAAGCTCACCGTGGGTGCCACCAACCCGCACGACGTGCTGCGCATCCTGGGTCAGCGTGCCGTCCAGGTCCACCTGGTCGGCGAGGTCCAGAAGGTCTACAACTCGCAGGGTGTGTCGATCCACGACAAGCACATCGAGATCATCATCCGGCAGATGCTCCGCCGGGTGACGATCATCGAGTCCGGCGACGCCGAGCTGCTGCCCGGCGAGCTGGTCGAGCGCTCGAAGTTCGAGCAGGAGAACCGTCGTGTGGTCCAGGAGGGCGGTCACCCGGCCTCCGGTCGTCCGCAGCTCATGGGTATCACCAAGGCCTCGCTGGCCACGGAGTCCTGGCTGTCGGCGGCGTCCTTCCAGGAGACGACCAGGGTGCTGACGGACGCGGCGATCAACGCCAAGTCCGACTCCCTGATCGGCCTCAAGGAGAACGTCATCATCGGCAAGCTCATCCCGGCCGGTACGGGTCTGTCCCGCTACCGCAACATCCGGGTGGAGCCGACCGAGGAGGCCAAGGCCGCGATGTACTCGGCCGTCGGTTACGACGACATCGACTACTCGCCGTTCGGTACGGGCTCCGGTCAGGCCGTGCCGCTGGAGGACTACGACTACGGTCCGTACAACCAGTAGGGCGTAGGCGTGTGACGTGCGGGAGGGCGGTCATCTGCGGATGGCCGCCCTTCGGCGTCAGGCGTGGCGCGACCCGCTCGGGGACGGGGTGGTGCGGCCCGCCCGGGCGCGGCGTTCCGCGGCCCGCTCAGGCCCCGGGAGGGCGGGAATCGGCCACCGCGGCCGGTTCGCGTCCGTCACCGATGGCGGGTGGTGGCGCATCATGGAGGGACTCGGGGGTTCGGGAGGTGTTCCGTGACGAATCCTGCATGGCGGCCCTGGCAGCCGGGGCAGGGACTTCCGCAGCCCTGGCAGGGCGCCGGCGGTCCGGCGATGCTCGCCTCGCACGCCGACCGGGAGCGGGCCGTGGACGTGCTCAGAGCCGGGTTCGGTGAGGGGCGGCTGGAGAAGGCGGAGTTCGACCAGCGGGTCGCCCGGGTCTACGCGGCCCGTACGGTGGGTGAGCTGGCGCTGCTGGTCGCCGACCTGCCCACGGGGCCCGTACCGCAGCCTGCTGCCGTCGTAGGGGTGCCGCAGACGTTCCTGCCCGTGCCGCGGCCGCGGACGAACGGGAAGGCCGTGGCAGCCGCCGTGTGCGGGCTGCTGTGCGTGCCGACCTTCGGGCTCACCGGGCTGCCGGCGGTCGTCCTCGGGCATGTGGCGCGTTCGGAGATCCAGCGCACCGGGGAGGGCGGGGACGGGCTCGCCATCACCGGGCTGGTCCTCGGCTGGCTGTCCACCGCAGGGTGGGCGCTCATGATCACGCTGATGGTTCTGGTGGGGCTCATGACCGGGTGACGGGGTTTCCCGGACAGTGGTTCGGTGGGTGGACCGGGGGTCTTCGGGGCGGGGCCGGCGGTGCGGGGAGCGGACCCCGGTGTGGACCCGGCCGCGGAATTGAAGATCGTCGCGGTGCGGGGGCTTGACATGTTCTGCCTGGTGAGCCGGGTGCGGCCCATTTGTTTTGACCGCAGCGAATGAGCTAGGTACGCTCAGACCTTGTGCCTGGGGTGTGCCCTGGCTCTCGTGCGTGCCTTCACACCGCATAGCGAGCCGTCACTGGCCACCGTAATCTGCGCCCTTCCCGCCTCGCGGTGGGAGTCTGCCGGATTCGACACACCCGACCGCGTGGGTCGGCGACGTTCCAGGTTAGCTTCACCATTCGGCACACAGAAACCGGAGAAGTAGTGCCTACGATCCAGCAGCTGGTCCGGAAGGGCCGGCAGGACAAGGTCGAGAAGAACAAGACGCCCGCACTCGAGGGTTCTCCTCAGCGTCGCGGCGTCTGCACGCGCGTGTTCACGACCACCCCGAAGAAGCCGAACTCGGCCCTGCGTAAGGTCGCGCGTGTGCGTCTGACCAGCGGGATCGAGGTCACCGCTTACATTCCGGGTGAGGGACACAACCTGCAGGAGCACTCCATCGTGCTCGTGCGTGGTGGCCGTGTGAAGGACCTGCCGGGTGTTCGCTACAAGATCATCCGCGGCTCCCTTGACACCCAGGGTGTGAAGAACCGCAAGCAGGCCCGCAGCCGCTACGGCGCCAAGAAGGAGAAGTAAGAATGCCTCGTAAGGGCCCCGCCCCGAAGCGCCCGGTCATCATCGACCCGGTCTACGGTTCTCCTCTTGTCACGTCGCTCATCAACAAGGTGCTGCTGAACGGCAAGCGCTCCACCGCCGAGCGCATCGTCTACGGCGCCATGGAGGGCCTGCGCGAGAAGACCGGCAACGACCCGGTCATCACGCTGAAGCGCGCTCTGGAGAACATCAAGCCGACCCTCGAAGTCAAGTCCCGCCGTGTCGGTGGCGCCACCTACCAGGTGCCGGTCGAGGTCAAGCCCGGCCGCGCCAGCACCCTGGCGCTGCGCTGGCTGGTCGGTTACTCCCGCGCCCGTCGCGAGAAGACCATGACCGAGCGTCTGCTCAACGAGCTTCTCGACGCCTCCAACGGCCTCGGTGCCGCTGTGAAGAAGCGCGAGGACACCCACAAGATGGCCGAGTCCAACAAGGCCTTCGCGCACTACCGCTGGTAGTCGTAACCCACATCGAGACCGAGAGAAGACTGAAGCCTTATGGCTACCACTTCACTTGACCTGGCCAAGGTCCGCAACATCGGGATCATGGCCCACATCGACGCGGGCAAGACGACCACCACCGAGCGGATCCTCTTCTACACCGGCGTCAGCTACAAGATCGGTGAGGTCCACGACGGCGCTGCCACCATGGACTGGATGGAGCAGGAGCAGGAGCGTGGCATCACGATCACCTCTGCTGCCACCACCTGTCACTGGCCGCTCGAGGACAACGACTACACGATCAACATCATCGACACCCCGGGTCACGTCGACTTCACGGTCGAGGTGGAGCGCTCGCTGCGCGTCCTCGACGGTGCCGTCACGGTGTTCGACGGTGTCGCCGGTGTCGAGCCGCAGTCCGAGACGGTGTGGCGTCAGGCCGACCGTTACGGCGTGCCGCGCATCTGCTTCGTGAACAAGCTGGACCGTACCGGCGCCGAGTTCCACCGCTGCGTGGACATGATCAAGGACCGGCTCGGTGCCGTGCCGATCGTCATGCAGCTGCCCATCGGTGCCGAGATGGACTTCAAGGGCGTTGTGGACCTGGTCCGCATGAAGGCGCTCGTGTGGTCCGCCGAGGCGGCGAAGGGCGAGATGTACGACGTCGTCGACATCCCCGCCACGCATGCCGAGGCTGCCGAGGAGTACCGCGGCCGGCTGGTCGAGACCGTCGCGGAGAACGACGACGAGATCATGGAGCTGTTCCTGGAGGGCCAGGAGCCCACCGAGGAGCAGCTGTACGCCGCGATCCGTCGTATCACCATCGCGTCCGGCAAGTCCGACGGCATCACGGTCACCCCGGTGTTCTGCGGTACCGCGTTCAAGAACAAGGGCGTCCAGCCCCTGCTCGACGCGGTCGTGCGCTACCTGCCGACCCCGCTCGACGTCGAGGCCATCGAGGGCCACGACGTCAAGGACCCCGAGGTCGTCGTCAAGCGCAAGCCGTCCGACGAGGAGCCGCTGTCCGCCCTCGCCTTCAAGATCATGAGCGACCCGCACCTGGGCAAGCTCACCTTCGTCCGGATCTACTCCGGCCGTCTGGAGTCCGGCACCGCGGTGCTGAACTCGGTCAAGGGCAAGAAGGAGCGCATCGGCAAGATCTACCGCATGCACGCGAACAAGCGTGAGGAGATCGAATCGGTGGGCGCCGGCGACATCGTCGCCGTCATGGGCCTCAAGCAGACCACCACCGGTGAGACGCTGAGCGACGACAAGAACCCGGTCATCCTGGAGTCCATGGACTTCCCGGCGCCGGTCATCCAGGTCGCCATCGAGCCCAAGTCCAAGGGCGACCAGGAGAAGCTGGGTGTCGCCATCCAGCGCCTGGCCGAGGAGGACCCGTCCTTCCAGGTCCACTCGGACGAGGAGACCGGCCAGACCATCATCGGCGGTATGGGCGAGCTGCACCTCGAGGTGCTGGTCGACCGTATGCGCCGTGAGTTCAAGGTCGAGGCCAACGTCGGTAAGCCGCAGGTCGCGTACCGTGAGACGATCCGCAAGACCGTCGAGCGCGTGGACTACACCCACAAGAAGCAGACCGGTGGTACCGGTCAGTTCGCCAAGGTGCAGATCGCGATCGAGCCGATCGAGGGCGGCGACGCCTCCTACGAGTTCGTGAACAAGGTCACCGGTGGCCGTATCCCGAAGGAGTACATCCCTTCGGTGGACGCCGGTGCGCAGGAGGCCATGCAGTTCGGCATCCTCGCCGGCTACGAGATGACGGGCGTCCGCGTGACGCTGCTCGACGGTGCCTACCACGAGGTCGACTCCTCCGAGCTCGCCTTCAAGATCGCCGGTTCGCAGGCGTTCAAGGAGGCCGCGCGCAAGGCCAGCCCCGTGCTGCTCGAGCCGATGATGGCCGTCGAGGTCACCACGCCCGAGGACTACATGGGTGAGGTCATCGGCGACATCAACTCCCGCCGTGGCCAGATCCAGGCCATGGAGGAGCGGGCCGGTGCCCGTGTCGTGAAGGGCCTCGTGCCTCTTTCGGAGATGTTCGGCTACGTCGGAGACCTCCGCAGCAAGACGTCGGGTCGCGCAAGCTACTCGATGCAGTTCGACTCCTACGCCGAGGTTCCGCGGAACGTCGCCGAGGAGATCATCGCGAAGGCCAAGGGCGAGTAACGCACCGCGTTCACACGCCGTAGGCTTGACTCCGGAGCCTCGCGGGGCATTCCGCCGCAACAGCGGAGGGAACGCCCCGGGGATCCGGGCCATCCAGCAAAGATCACCTGGCGCCGATGAAGTAAGGCGTACCAGAACCACTCCCAGGAGGACCCCAGTGGCGAAGGCGAAGTTCGAGCGGACTAAGCCGCACGTCAACATCGGCACCATCGGTCACATCGACCACGGTAAGACGACCCTCACGGCCGCCATTACCAAGGTGCTGCACGACGCGTACCCGGACCTGAACGAGGCCTCGGCCTTCGACCAGATCGACAAGGCTCCTGAGGAGCGCCAGCGCGGTATCACCATCTCGATCGCGCACGTCGAGTACCAGACGGAGACGCGTCACTACGCCCACGTCGACTGCCCCGGTCACGCGGACTACATCAAGAACATGATCACGGGTGCGGCGCAGATGGACGGCGCCATCCTCGTTGTCGCCGCCACGGACGGCCCGATGCCGCAGACCAAGGAGCACGTGCTCCTGGCCCGCCAGGTCGGCGTTCCGTACATCGTCGTCGCCCTGAACAAGGCCGACATGGTGGACGACGAGGAGATCCTGGAGCTCGTCGAGCTCGAGGTCCGTGAGCTGCTCTCCGAGTACGAGTTCCCGGGCGACGACCTGCCGGTCGTCAAGGTCTCGGCGCTCAAGGCGCTCGAAGGCGACAAGGAGTGGGGCCAGTCGGTCCTGGACCTGATGGCCGCCGTCGACGAGGCGATCCCGACCCCCGAGCGTGACGTCGACAAGCCGTTCCTCATGCCCGTCGAGGACGTCTTCACGATCACCGGTCGCGGTACGGTCGTCACCGGCCGTATCGAGCGTGGTGTGCTGAAGGTCAACGAGACCGTTGACATCATCGGCATCAAGCAGGACAAGACCACCACCACGGTCACCGGCATCGAGATGTTCCGCAAGCTGCTCGACGAGGGCCAGGCCGGTGAGAACGTCGGTCTGCTGCTCCGCGGCATCAAGCGCGAGGACGTCGAGCGCGGCCAGGTCATCATCAAGCCGGGCTCGGTCACCCCGCACACCGAGTTCGAGGCGCAGGCCTACATCCTGTCCAAGGACGAGGGTGGCCGCCACACGCCGTTCTTCAACAACTACCGTCCGCAGTTCTACTTCCGTACGACGGACGTGACCGGCGTCGTGACCCTCCCCGAGGGCACCGAGATGGTCATGCCGGGTGACAACACCGAGATGAAGGTGGAGCTCATCCAGCCCGTCGCCATGGAAGAGGGCCTGAAGTTCGCCATCCGTGAGGGTGGCCGGACGGTCGGCGCCGGCCAGGTCACCAAGATCAACAAGTAAGCTTGTCGGTCTGACCTGGTAGCTCCAGCGTGAGCTGAGCTCCTGAAGGGGCCCGTACGACTTCGGTCGTACGGGCCTTTTCCGTTGGGCCCCGTCCGGGCGTGGCGGGGATGCTGAGGCGGGGGTTGGACACGTCGTTCGCTCGGGTGCGCAATGCGGGGGCGGGTTGACGCGCGGGTGTGCTGATCCGCGGGCGTGCTGACGCGCGGTGTGCTGATCCGCGGGCGGGTTGAGGCGTACGCGGGTCGACCCGTCGCGCTCGGGTCGCGCGACGGGCGGGTGGACCTGGTGGGTCCACCCGCCCGTCACTTCGGTGCGCTCAGCCGTTCAGCCGCTCAGCCGCTCAGCTCCGCAACTGTTCAGCAGTGGAAGAAGACGCTCTGCCAGCCGAAGGGTGCCCTGCTCTCCTGGCTGCCGCGGAAGGTGTAGTGCACCACTCCCTGGCAGTCGCGTTGGTTGTACATCGCGGCCGTCTGGCCGGTGTAGGTGAACCGGTAGGCCGCCTTGTGGCCCGGGTCGATGTTGTTGCAGCCGCAGGCGAAGACCTCCTTGGCGCTGCCGGTGTTCTGCGGCCCCGACCAGCTGAGGAAGCTGCTCGCGAAGGCCGTGCCGGTGCCGAGGACGAGGGCTCCGGCCAGCATGGTGGCGCTTACGGCGGTACGAAGGGCTTGTCGCGTACGCATGGGACTCCTGTTCGGTGACGTGCGTTTGTTCGTGAGGGATCGGGTGTCGGGCGAGGGGGTGGGTCGCCTGCGGGTGGAGGCCCGGGTGGGGGCGTGCCGGAGGCGGGCGCGTGGGCCGAGGTGGGGCCCGCCGGCGGAAGCAGTCGGCCGGTGCCCGGTGCACGGGACCTGATGCCAGGGGAGTCACGGGCTTCACGGGCGGCCCGCGCGGCGGCCGTGCCCCGGCGCCGTCCACGCCGGCCCCACACCGTCCGCCAGGTGCTCCCGGCGGTGCGTCACCTCCCCACCGCCCCCGGGCCCGCCTCCGCCGCCGACGGCACTCCGGCGCCCGCCCGTGGCGCGCCCGGGGCCGGCTCGGCCCACCATGTGGTTTCCTTGCGGGCCCCCGCCCAGCCGAAGCTGAAGTGCGCGTGGTCGGTGTGCGGGCTCGCACCGGTGTACGGGGTCCAGCCGGCGTCCGCGTCGTGCGCGTGCCAGATCCGCCGGTCCCAGATGATGTGCATGATCCCGAACCGGCGGGCCAGGGCGTGGCGGTTGCTGTGCCGGTCGGTGGCCAGCAGCCAGTCGGTCAGGCCGGCGGCGACCCGGCCCTGGGTGTGGGCGTCCACGCCCCAGTCCCAGGCCCGGCCCTCCTTGTGCTCACTGACCCCGGGCCTGCCGCACGCCCTGCCGATGCCGAGGCTGCGGGTGCTCGGGTAGGCGCCGAGCACCAGGTCGCGGAAGGCCAGGAGGCCCGGCTTGGCGGCGGGGTCGCAGCCCCGCTGTTCCTCGTACGGGGCGTAGGGGTCGATGTGGGGACCGAAGTCCGGTGCGGTGGGGGGCATGCGGTGGCTTCCTCGGCTCGCGTCGGGCCGCCGGCGACGGTGCCGCCGGCCTCTCGGGATCCACCGTCCCGGTCCGCGCTCTCACCCCGGTCACGCCTCGGTCACCACGCCGCCGGGCAGGCCGTCCGGCCGGCCGTCGGCCGCTCGGCGGATGGTCAGGTGACCGCCCGCCGACGGGCCTCGTGCGCGATACCGACCGCCAGCGTGATGCCGTCCGCGGCGGTCGCGCCCCGCTCCCACGCCTCGGTGTACGCCTCGGCCGCCAAGTGCTCCCGTACGAGACTCGCGGTACGGGCATGGAGTGTGGCGAAGGGCCGGAGCCCGGTGATGCCGGCCCCCGTGACCTGGCGGTGGCGGTGGGCCGCCCCCAGGACGACGGTGGCCCGGTCATGGTGCCCGAGGGCGCCGAGCGTCCAGGCGAGGGTCTCCAGACTCCACGCGGGACCCCAGTTGTCGTCGACGGCGCGCTGGCGCACGAGCGTGTCGCAGAGCGGCAGGAGCGCACGGGACGGCTCCCCGTGCAACAGCTCGGTGAGAGCGGTGCCCCACTGGGCCCAGGTCTGCGCCCACTCGGCGCCGGTCGCCTCCGCCTCGGCGGCGTAGGTGGCGCACGCGGCGCGGGCCTCGGTGCGGTCCCCGAGGAAAGCGGCGGCCATGGCCCAGAACATCGTGGCCATGTGCGCGTCACCGGTGTGACCCGCTTCGATGAACTCCTCCCGCGACCGGGCGAGTTGAGGGATGCAGGCAGGGTCGCCGGACACCAGGAGCGCGTACACGCCCTCGACGTAGAGGACGGGCACGGCCTTCGGGGACGCCGATGTCGCGTGACACTCGTCGAGGAAGAGGCGGGCCGCCGGGTGGTCTCCCTGGACCATCGCGACGAACGCCTTCATGGCCGCCACCATGACCGTCGGCTCGCCGGGAGCCGGGTCGAGCAGCGCGGACAGGCTCTCGATCCAGTGCCGGGCCTCGCCCAGAGTGCTGCCGAAGAACCAGCAGCGCGTCCGTGTCAGGTCCACGGCGATGGCGGCGCCGGTGAGGGCCCGGCCGGGGTGGGTGCGGCAGAAGTCGAGCGCGGAACGCAGGTTGGGCAGTTCCCGGCGCAGCCGCTCCAGCCAGCCGATCTCGTCGGGCCCGCACCACTCGGCGGCGGCGCGGGCGGCGAGGGCCTGGTAGTAGTCGCTGTGCCGGATCCGCGGTCCGCTCGCGTCGCCCTCCGCCCGCAGACGGTCCGTACCGTACTGGCGGATGGTCTCCAGCAGCCGGTACCGCGTGCTGCCGCCGGGCCGGCCGGCCGCCCCGGCCGGTTCGACCGCCACCACGGACTTGTGGACGAGACCGTCGATGAGGTCCAGCACGTCGTCCCGCGCGATGCCCTCGCCCGCGCACACGGCCTCGGCGGCCCCCAGGTCGAAGCCGCCGACGAAGACCGACAGCCGGGCCCACAGCAGCTGTTCCCCGGGCGTGCACAGGCTGTGGCTCCAGTCCATGACGCCGCGCAGCGTGTGCCGGTAGCGGCCGGCGGTGAGCGCGGCCGTCGGCCCCGGACCGGACCCGGCCGCGGCCACCGCCGCCGCCGGGCGGGGACCGGCCAGGAGACGGAAGCGGTCCTCCAGCCGCTCCAGGACCTCCGCCACGGTCAGTGCGCCCAGCCGCACGGCGGCCAGTTCGATGGCCAGCGGGATGCCGTCCAGGCGCCGGCACAGCTCGGCGGCCGACGTGTCGTGCCGCCCGCCCGTCGGCAGCGCGGCCGCACAGGCCGCCGCCCGGTCGTGCAGGAGCCGTACGGCTTCGCACGGGGTGCCGTCCGGCCCGGCCCGGAGAGTCAGGCAGGGCACCAGCAGGAGGTGTTCTCCCGGTACGCCGAGCCGCTCGCGGCTGGTGGCGAGCACCCGGAGCTCCGGCGCGGCCCGCAGCAGCCGCAGCACCAGCGCGGCGACGGGGTCCACCAGGTGCTCGCAGTTGTCGAGGACGAGCAGCAGGCGCCGGTGGCGCAGATGGGCGGCCACCGCGTCGGTCGCGGACCGCGTGGACTGGTCGCGCAGCCCCAGCGACTCGGCGACCGCCCGTTCCACCAGCGCCGGGTCGGTGACCGCCGCGAGGTCCACGAGCCACACCCCGTCGGGGAAGGCGGACAGCGACCTCCGGGCGGTGCGCAGCGCGAGCCGGGTCTTGCCGACCCCGCCCACGCCGGTCAGGGTGACCAGCCGGGACAGCCCCAACAGCCGCTGTGCCTCGGCCAGTTCGCGCTCCCGTCCGACGAAGGACGTCGTCTCGGCCGGCAGGTTCCCGCGCCCGCCTGCGCCGGCGCCTGCGCCTGCGTCGGCGCCTGCGTCTGCGCCCGGGCTCGGTCCCGGCCCCGGTGTCCGGGGCACGGGTGCGGCGAGGTCCGGTGCCGCCGTGAGCATGCGCTGGTGCAGGGACCTGAGTTCGCCGCCCGGATCGATGCCCAGCTCCTCGGCGAGCAGCTTGCTGATCTCGCGGAAGCACTCCAGCGCCTCGCCCTGCCGGCCGCACTGGTAGAGCGCCAGCATCCGCTGCGCCCACAAACGCTCCCGCAAGGGGTGCAGCCCGGTCAGCCGGCGCAGCTCCGGCAGCGCGTCCTCGGGCCGCCGGCACCGGATCACCGCGTCGGCCCAGGCCTCCTGTGCGGCCAGCCGTTGCTCGCACAGGGCGGCGGCGACGTCCGTGAACCGCTCCGGCGGCAGGTCGGCCAGCGGCTCGCCCCGCCACAACCCGAGGGCGTCCTCCAGCGACCCCGCCGCCCGCTCCGGCCGGTCCTCGGCGAGCGCGGCCCGGCCCGCCCGGGCGCGGCGAACCGGTGCGCGTCCAGACCGCCCGGACCGCCCACGGTCCTCGTGTCCAGCACATACCCGCGGCGATCGGTCCGCACGACGTCCGCGCCCAGAGCCCGGCGCAACCGAAGCACGTAGTTCTGTACGGCGTTGCGCGCACCCCGCGGCGGATTCTCCCCCCACAGCCGCCCCGCCAGGGTGTCGACGGATACCACGCGGCCGGCCTCGACGAGCAGCGCCGCCAGCACCGTGCGCGGCTGCGCGGCACCGAGGTCCACCCGCAGACCGTCCCGCGTGACGACAAGCGGTCCCAGAATCCCGAACTCGTACTGTGCGGCCATCGCACGATGCTAGGACGGTCGGTGACGGAGCCGCTACAGCGCGTGATGGCCGACGGGGGCGCGCGGGGCCGCGTGCGGGGGAGCCTGTCGGGCGGTCGGGCTCAACGGGGCCATGCCGGCTGGCGGGGCGACGGCCGCGGGCATCGGGGGCTGGTCAGGCAGGCCGCGGCACGCCGGCTTCAGCGCGCGCCTCAGTGCTCGCCTCAGTGCTCGCGTTCCCACGTCCGCAGGACCGCCAGCGCGTACCCCACCCGTACGTCCAGGCCCTGCGGCTCGAAGCGGTAGACGTCACTGATGCCGCGGTAGTCCAGGACCGTGCCGGTGCCCGGCGTGTGCCAGCGGGTTCGCGTCGGGTGCCTGAACGTGTAGTCGTCCGCGGTGCCGTCGAAGAAGGAGTAGAGCATCGCGCAGAGGGCGAAGAGGAACCAGACGGGGGCGGTCAGGACGTAGACGAGCCAGGAGTACCAGGTGCCGACCTTGCCGGTGACCGGGTGCGGCGCGTCGCCGAGCTGTGCGGACCACCGGACGCGGCGGGGCCAGGGCAGGAGGCGGGCGGGGCGGCGGGTGATGCGGGCCAGGGGCGCGCCGTCGGCCGTGTGGACGTCGTAGGCGTCCGGGGCGACCGGGCGGACGGAGCACATCGGTGTGCCGTCCGGACCGCCGTGGAGCCAGAAGGGCAGGGGTGCCTCACGGCTCCACCGCTGTGCGGATCGGGGTGAGAGGACCCGCGCGAGCGGAACGTCGTCGGAACGGCTGCCCGGCAGCCGGATCGTCGCTGCCATGTCGGTGTCGGGCGGCAGACCCGTCGACGGCGGGCCGGGCACCGGAACGGGGTTGTTCGCGGAGACCAGGAACGCGTATCGGGAGGGGAGGGGGTGCTGGTTCATTCCTGGTCATCCCAACGGGTTGACGTCCGCCACGCGGTCCATGAACGCGCCGGCCGACTCGCGTGCGCTGTCGATCCCTTCCTGGATCTTCTCGGATCCGTACCGGATGTCCTCGGTGGCGTGCCGCACGCCTTCCTTGTACAGGTTCTTCGCGCCCATGGCCGCCTCGTAGCCGCGGGCCGTCCAGGAGCGGGGGTCGATGTACCTGCCGACCGTCTCGCCGGCGTTGTCGACGATGGGCCGGACCGAGTCCGCGAGCGCGGGAATGCGTCCCAGCGGGGAGTTCTCGATCAGGTTCGGCATCAGCTTCTGGAAGGCCATGTCCGTCACTCCCGCACCGGCCCGGTACAGGTTGTAGTCACCGAACTCCTTGGCCACGGCCACCTTGAAGCGGTCCGCCAGGGTGTCCGCGGTGACGTGGATCGCGTGCGCCTTGGAACCGAGGGCACCGATGTTGCGCATCGCCCATTCCTCGGCGTCGTCGCCCAGCTTCGCGGTGCCACCGACCTGCTCGACGATGTCCCCCGCCCGCTTCCAGGAGTCCGCGGCCTTCACACCGAAGTCCAGGACGTTCATCGGGATCTTGACGCCTTTGAGGGCGCCCTTGCCGACCTTGCCCAGACGCAGGAGGTCACCGAAGGGGACGAAACCGACGATGTCCAGGCCGATGTCCAGCCAGCTGCCCTTCTTCGCCCCGGCCGCCCAGCCGACGGCGTGGAAGGCGAGGGCGCCGGCGTTGAGCACCATGCCGATGGCCTCGAAGACGACGGCACCGATGATGGTCTCGGAGAAGACGACCGCGAGGACGTCGCACACGGCACTGGCGTAGCCGAGCCAGTCCCCGATCTTGTAGATCGTGTCCGCGTGTTCCTTGACCCAGTTCCAGATGTCGTTCGCGAGGTTCCTGATCTCCTCGCCGAGACCCTTGACCGCGTCCAGGAACCGATCGAGCAGGCCGGGCTCGTCCGGCGCTGCGTCGGCGGCCCTGCGGATCGCACGGGCGGCCTCGCGCGCGGCCTCCGTGTGGTCGCTCAGCAGGGCTTGTGCCTTCTTGACGATGGCGTCCAGGGCGGCGTCCGCCTCGTTCACCCGCCTCGTCGCGTGGTCGAGACGCTGCTGCGCCTTCTGCAGGGCCGCGTCGGTGTCGAAGGTCTGGCCCGCGAGCCGGAGGTCCGGGTTGTCGCGCGCCTCCCGCACCGTCCGCCGGGCTGCCTCCGCCTCCTGCTCGTAGCGGCGCGCCAGCGCCTGGAAGTCCGTCAGGCGGGACTGCCAGGTGTGCAGGGCGTGGGCGGCGTCGACCAGCGAACCGTGCCCGTCCGCGAGGTACTTCGGCAGCGCGCCGGCCTTCTCGGCGAAGGCGGACGCCGCTTCGCCCACCCACGCCCCGTCCGCCTTCCCCAGCCGGCTCAGCGTGTCGTGTGCGTCGTCGAGCTGCTTGCCCACCCCGCTGAGCGCGGTGACCAGGTGGTGCACCGAAGCCGGCACGCCCGGCGCGGGGTCGAAGCCGAGAGCGTCGTACGTCTGTGTGCTCATGGAAAGGGGTCCTTGGCGCGATCAGTAGGAGACGAGGACGGAGCGGGCCGGAGCCGCGGGGTGGGCCGTGGGATCGGCGCTCTCCTCGTCGGTCTCGCCGAAGGTGACGGTGTCGGCGAGGTCCGCGAGCACCGCCTGGTAGTGGAAGAGGTCCTGGACGTCGGCCGTGCTCAGGCAGAGCAGCAGCAGCCGGTCCTCCGCGGGGAACGGCAGCCACACCTCGATACGGACGAAGAACCGTTCCTGTTCTCCCTCCGGCACCTGCCACACGGCACGGGATCCGGCGATACGGACGACCGCGGGCCCCGCGGGAAGGGTGATCAGCCGGCTCTCGCCCGACGCGCCGTCCGCCTCCGCCTTGGCCCACGTCTCCGCGAGGCCCGCGGCCGTGAGCCGTGGGTCGGGGTTGTCCAGGTCGCGCACGCTGATGGTCAGGGTGGCGCGGCTGACGCGCTCGGGTGGCTCGGAGCCGTCCGGGCTGCCGCCGAGGGGGAAGACGCCGAGCGCGCTGTAGACGGCACCGCCCGTGACGAGGTGGCGGGAGTTCGCCGCGTACATGGCGGCGGTCAGCCTCCGTACGGGTTCGAGGTCCTCGCGCTCGCCCCAGTAGTCGCGGGCGAACCGCCGTATCCGCTCGTCGAAGGCGTCCTCGTCGTCACCGATGCCCAGCGGGACGGGGTGGAACTCCGGCTGGATCCGGAAGCGGAACGCCGACGGCCCGGTGCCGGGGGCTGCCTCGGCCGCTCGCGTCGCGTCCGCCGTGCCGGCCGTCCCGGACGCTTTTGCCGTCTCGGCCGTTTCCGTGGGGGCGGCCTCGGCCCGGGCTCGCCCGGTGCCGGGTACGGACGTCACCGGTCGGCGGCCTTTCCGGACCTGACCGCCGCGACCGTCGCGACGACCTGCCCGTCCACGTGCTGGTAGAGCCGGCCCGACTCCGCGACCTTCTCGGTGACGCCCCCCGTGGCCTCGGCGATCAGCTCGATGCCGTAGCCCCACTTCTCCTGGAAGTCGTCGCAGGCCTCCTCCAGCTCGTCGGAGCCGGAACCCTTGGGGCCGATGTCCTTCAGCTGTCTCATCGCGGACCGCATGCCGTCCGCGCACTCGCTGAGATCGGTGATCAGCCGGGACAGCGCCTTGAACTCGACTTCGTAATATCCGGCCACCGCCGTCATGCCCCCTGAGGTCCCCTGGTCCCGCTCACACTGCGCTGACCACCAACTTTGGCATGCGGACAGGCAGCAGACCGAGGGAGGCTGGGCCCGGGGCGCGGTCGTGCACGGAAGCTCCGCGAGGTCTTCATGACCTGGACGTGGATCCCGCAGGGACCTCACAGGTCTGTTTGACCTTCGTCACTCCGCGGGTAGTCTCTACGACCCGATTGGCACCCGGCATGCCCCGTATGGCAGACTGTCGGAGTTGCTCGGTCGAGTGTTGATGCTGCGCGCCTCCCGTCGGGAGGACCGGAAGCGAGTCCCACAGTACTCGTCGCCCTAACTGCCACACGGCAGCGCTGGGGCGGACGTACGGGAATCTTTCGGGAAGTGTTGGTGCGGCACCGGCCAGGCGCCCGGTGGCCTTCTGGTCCCGGTCTGCGGTTCCGGAAGGGCCGTGTTCATTCCCTGGAGGGATGTTCGAACAAGGGACATCTGTGTCAGCGGAAGAGCGACACGCCCGACCGCGTGGGTCGGAGACAAGGGCTGGAACGCCGGGTTCCAGAGCGTTACGAGAGACAGGACTACTAGTAGCCATGGCGGGACAGAAGATCCGCATCCGGCTCAAGGCCTACGACCACGAGGTCATCGACAGCTCGGCGAAGAAGATCGTCGAGACGGTGACGCGTACTGGTGCGTCGGTCGCGGGCCCGGTGCCGCTGCCCACTGAGAAGAACGTGTACTGCGTCATCAAGTCGCCGCACAAGTACAAGGACTCGCGCGAGCACTTCGAGATGCGCACGCACAAGCGCCTGATCGACATCCTCGACCCGACTCCCAAGACCGTTGACTCCCTGATGCGACTCGACCTCCCGGCCGGTGTCGACATCGAGATCAAGCTCTGAGGCCGGTGATCTGAAGATGACCAAGCAGATCAAGGGCATCCTGGGCGAGAAGCTCGGCATGACGCAGGTGTGGGACGCGAACAACCGTGTCGTCCCGGTCACCGTCGTCAAGGCCGGCCCCAACGTCGTCACCCAGGTCCGTACGAACGACACCGACGGCTACGAGTCGGTCCAGATCGCCTTCGGCGAGATCGACCCGCGCAAGGTGAACAAGCCCCTCAAGGGTCACTTCGCCAAGGCCGACGTCACTCCCCGCCGCCACCTCGTCGAGATCCGTACCGCTGACGCCAGCGAGTACACCCTCGGCCAGGAGATCACCGCCGAGGTGTTCGAGGCCGGCATCAAGGTCGACGTGACCGGCAAGAGCAAGGGCAAGGGCTTCGCCGGTGTCATGAAGCGTCACAACTTCAAGGGCCTCGGCGCCGGACACGGCACCCAGCGCAAGCACCGCTCTCCCGGTTCCATCGGTGGCTGCGCCACCCCGGGCCGTGTCTTCAAGGGCATGCGCATGGCAGGCCGCATGGGCAATGAGCGGGTCACCACCCAGAACCTGACCGTCCACGCCGTTGACGCGGAGAAGGGACTGCTCCTCATCAAGGGAGCCATCCCCGGTCCGAACGGCGGCCTCGTCCTGGTCCGCACCGCGGCCAAGGGGGCCTGAGGTAACCGATGAGCACTGTTGACATCCTTTCGCCGGCGGGCGACAAGGCCGGTTCCGTCGAGCTCCCCGCGGAGATCTTCGACGTTGAGAAGATCAGCATCCCGCTGATCCACCAGGTCGTCGTCGCACAGCTGGCCGCTGCCCGCCAGGGCACGCACAAGACCAAGACGCGTGGCGAGGTCCGCGGTGGCGGCAAGAAGCCGTACCGCCAGAAGGGCACCGGTCGTGCCCGTCAGGGTTCGACCCGCGCGCCGCAGTTCGCCGGTGGTGGCGTCGTGCACGGTCCCGTGCCGCGTGACTACTCGCAGCGGACCCCGAAGAAGATGAAGGCCGCGGCGCTGCGCCACGCCCTCACCGACCGGGCCCGCCACAACCGCATCCACGTCGTCTCCGGCGTCGTCGAGGGTGAGAACCCGTCGACGAAGGCCGCCCGGACGCTGTTCGGCAAGATCTCGGAGCGCAAGAACCTGCTCCTGGTCGTCGACCGCGCCGACGAGGCCGCGTGGCTGTCCGCCCGCAACCTGCCCCAGGTCCACATCCTGGAGCCGGGCCAGCTGAACACGTACGACGTTCTCGTCTCGGACGACGTGGTCTTCACCCAGGCCGCTTTCGAGTCCTTCGTGTCTGGCCCCCAGGCCGCTGACACCGAAGGGAGCGAAGCCTGATGGCTACGCGTCACCCGAGCATCGCCTCGAAGGCCGCCAAGGCCAAGAAGGTCGCGCGCGTCGCCAAGGCGCGCCGCCACGAGGCCGAGGGCAAGAACACCGTCGTCACCCCGGTGAGCAAGTCGTTCACGGACCACCGTGACATCCTGCTCAAGCCGGTCGTGTCCGAGAAGAGCTACGCGCTTCTCGACGAGGGCAAGTACACGTTCATCGTCGCCCCGGGCGCCAACAAGACCCAGATCAAGCAGGCCGTCCAGGCGGTCTTCTCGGTCAAGGTCACCGGGGTCAACACGATCAACCGCCAGGGCAAGCGCAAGCGCACCAAGACCGGCTTCGGTCAGCGCGCCGGCTCCAAGCGCGCGATTGTGACCCTCGCTGAGGGCGACCGTATCGACATCTTCGGCGGTCCGACCGCCTGACGGCGGTCCGGATCGTCCGATATCGGACGAGGACTGAGAAATGGGAATCCGCAAGTACAAGCCGACTACGCCGGGCCGTCGTGGCTCCAGCGTCGCCGACTTCGTCGAGGTCACGCGGTCCACGCCGGAGAAGTCGCTGGTTCGCCCGCTGCACAGCAAGGGCGGCCGTAACAATTCCGGTCGTGTGACCGTTCGCCACCAGGGTGGCGGACACAAGCGCGCCTACCGCGTGATCGACTTCCGTCGTCACGACAAGGACGGCGTGCCGGCGAAGGTCGCGCACATCGAGTACGACCCCAACCGCACCGCGCGCATCGCGCTGCTGCACTACGCGGACGGCGAGAAGCGCTACATCCTCGCCCCGCGCAACCTGCAGCAGGGTGACCGCGTCGAGAACGGTCCCGGGGCCGACATCAAGCCGGGCAACAACCTGGCGCTGCGCAACATCCCGGTCGGTACCACAATCCACGCGATCGAGCTCCGTCCCGGTGGCGGTGCCAAGTTCGCCCGCTCCGCCGGTGCCTCCGTGCAGCTGCTCGCGAAGGAGGGCCAGATGGCCCACCTCCGCATGCCGTCCGGTGAGATCCGCCTGGTCGACGTGCGCTGCCGCGCCACCGTCGGCGAGGTCGGCAACGCCGAGCAGTCCAACATCAACTGGGGCAAGGCCGGCCGCAAGCGCTGGCTGGGCGTCCGCCCGACCGTCCGCGGTGTGGCGATGAACCCGGTTGACCACCCGCACGGTGGTGGTGAGGGCAAGACCTCCGGTGGTCGCCACCCGGTCTCGCCGTGGGGTCAGAAGGAGGGTCGTACTCGTTCGCCGAAGAAGGCTTCGAACAAGTACATCGTCCGCCGCCGCAAGACGAACAAGAAGCGCTAGGAGCGGGTTTAGATGCCGCGCAGTCTCAAGAAGGGGCCCTTCGTCGACGACCACCTGATCAAGAAGGTGGACGTACAGAACGAAGCGGGTTCCAAGAACGTCATCAAGACCTGGTCCCGTCGCTCGATGATCGTCCCGGCCATGCTGGGCCACACGATCGCGGTGCACAACGGCAAGACCCACATCCCGGTGTTTGTCACCGAGTCCATGGTCGGCCACAAGCTCGGCGAGTTCTCGCCGACGCGCACCTTCCGGGGTCACGTCAAGGACGACCGGAAGTCGAAGCGCCGCTAGGCGGGGTGGAATCGACTATGACTAACACCGAAGGGACAACCATGGAAGCCAGGGCCCAGGCGCGGTACATCCGCGTCACGCCCATGAAGGCCCGCCGAGTGGTGGACCTCATCCGTGGCATGGACGCCACGGAGGCTCAGGCGGTCCTGCGTTTCGCCCCGCAGGCCGCGAGCGTGCCGGTCGGCAAGGTGCTGGACAGCGCCATCGCCAACGCCGCGCACAACTACGACCACACCGATGTCGACAGCCTGGTCATCACCGAGGCGTACGTCGACGAGGGCCCGACTCTGAAGCGGTTCCGTCCGCGCGCCCAGGGCCGTGCCTACCGGATCCGCAAGCGGACCAGCCACATCACCGTGGTCGTCAGCAGCAAGGAAGGAACCCGGTAATGGGCCAGAAGGTTAACCCGCATGGGTTCCGGCTCGGCATCACCACGGACTTCAAGTCCCGTTGGTACGCCGACAAGCTGTACAAGGACTACGTCAAGGAAGACGTCGCCATCCGTCGGATGATGACGTCCGGCATGGAGCGCGCCGGTATCTCGAAGGTGGAGATCGAGCGCACCCGTGACCGCGTCCGTGTGGACATCCACACGGCCCGTCCGGGCATCGTCATCGGCCGCCGTGGCGCCGAGGCCGACCGCATCCGCGGTGACCTCGAGAAGCTCACGGGCAAGCAGGTCCAGCTGAACATCCTCGAGGTCAAGAGCCCCGAGACCGACGCTCAGCTGGTCGCCCAGGCCGTCGCCGAGCAGCTCTCCTCCCGCGTCTCCTTCCGTCGCGCCATGCGCAAGAGCATGCAGGGCACGATGAAGGCCGGCGCCAAGGGCATCAAGATCCAGTGCGGTGGCCGCCTCGGCGGCGCCGAGATGTCCCGCTCGGAGTTCTACCGCGAGGGCCGTGTGCCCCTGCACACGCTCCGCGCGAACGTGGACTACGGCTTCTTCGAGGCCAAGACGACCTTCGGCCGCATCGGCGTGAAGGTCTGGATCTACAAGGGCGATGTCAAGAACATCGCCGAGGTCCGCGCCGAGAACGCTGCTGCCCGCGCCGGCAACCGCCCGGCCCGTGGCGGCGGCGGCGCCGACCGCCCGGCCCGTGGTGGCCGTGGCGGCGGCGGCGAGCGGCGCGGTCGCAAGCCGCAGCAGGCTGCCGGTGCCGAGGCCCCCAAGGCCGAGGCTCCCGCCGCCGCCGCTCCGGCTGAGAGCACCGGAACGGAGGCCTGACCGACATGCTGATCCCCCGTAGGGTCAAGCACCGCAAGCAGCACCACCCGAAGCGTCGCGGTGAGGCCAAGGGCGGTACGACGGTCGCGTTCGGCGAGTACGGCATCCAGGCCCTCACGCCGGCGTACGTGACCAACCGCCAGATCGAGGCGGCCCGTATCGCGATGACCCGCCACATCAAGCGTGGCGGCAAGGTCTGGATCAACATCTACCCGGACCGTCCGCTGACCAAGAAGCCCGCCGAGACCCGCATGGGTTCCGGTAAGGGTTCCCCCGAGTGGTGGGTCGCGAACGTGCACCCGGGCCGGGTGATGTTCGAGCTGTCCTACCCGAACGAGAAGATTGCGCGTGAGGCCCTCACTCGTGCGGCGCACAAGCTGCCGATGAAGTGCCGGATCGTCAAGCGCGAGGCAGGTGAAGCGTGATGTCGGCCGGTACCAAGGCGTCAGAGCTGCGCGAGCTGGGTGACGAGGAGCTGCTCAACAAGCTCCGCGAAGCCAAGGAAGAGCTGTTCAACCTCCGCTTCCAGGCGGCGACCGGTCAGCTCGAGAACCACGGGCGGCTCAAGGCCGTCCGAAAGGACATCGCGCGGATCTACACCCTGATGCGTGAGCGCGAGCTGGGCATCGAGACGGTGGAGAGCGCCTGATGAGCGAGAGCAACGTGACTGAAGAGACCAAGACGGACCGCGGTTTCCGCAAGACCCGTGAGGGTCTCGTCGTCAGCGACAAGATGGACAAGACCGTCGTCGTCGCCGTCGAGGACCGTGTCAAGCACGCGTTGTACGGCAAGGTCATCCGCCGTACGAACAAGCTCAAGGCCCACGACGAGCAGAACGCCGCGGGCGTCGGCGACCGTGTCCTCCTCATGGAGACCCGGCCGCTGTCCGCGACGAAGCGCTGGCGCGTCGTCGAGATCCTCGAGAAGGCCAAGTAGGTAATCCGCGCAAGCGGATTCCAAAGAAACCTCCTGCGGGGCAAACCCGGCAGGACAGTTCCGCCAGGCTCCGCAGGGGCTCCCTCGTGACGAGGAAGCCCCTGCGGGGAACCGGCAGACAATCAGGAGATAGACGTGATCCAGCAGGAGTCGCGACTTCGGGTCGCCGACAACACTGGTGCGAAGGAAATCCTTTGCATCCGTGTGCTCGGTGGCTCCGGTCGCCGCTACGCGGGCATCGGTGACGTCATCGTCGCCACCGTCAAGGACGCGATCCCCGGTGGCAACGTGAAGAAGGGTGACGTCGTCAAGGCGGTCATCGTTCGCACCGTCAAGGAGCGCCGCCGTCCGGACGGCTCGTACATCCGCTTCGACGAGAACGCCGCTGTCATTCTGAAGAACGACGGCGACCCTCGCGGCACCCGTATCTTCGGCCCGGTGGGTCGTGAGCTGCGCGAGAAGAAGTTCATGAAGATCATCTCGCTCGCGCCGGAGGTGCTGTAAGCATGAAGATCAAGAAGGGCGACCTGGTCCAGGTCATCACCGGCAAGGACAAGGGCAAGCAGGGCAAGGTCATCGCGGCCTACCCCCGCGAGGACCGTGTCCTGGTCGAGGGTGTCAACCGGGTCAAGAAGCACACCAAGGCCGGTCCCACGGCTCGTGGTTCGCAGGCCGGCGGCATCGTCACCACCGAGGCCCCCATTCACGTGAGCAACGTTCAGCTCGTCGTGGAGAAGGACGGCAACAAGGTCGTGACCCGCGTCGGTTACCGCTTCGACGACGAGGGCAACAAGATCCGCGTTGCCAAGCGGACGGGTGAGGACATCTGATGGCTACCACCACCACTCCGCGTCTGAAGACGAAGTACCGCGAGGAGATCCAGGCCAAGCTGCAGGAGGAGTTCTCGTACGAGAACGTCATGCAGATCCCCGGCCTGGTGAAGATCGTGGTCAACATGGGTGTCGGCGACGCCGCCCGTGACTCGAAGCTCATGGACGGTGCCGTCCGTGACCTGACCACCATCACCGGTCAGAAGCCGGCCGTCACCAAGGCCCGCAAGTCCATCGCGCAGTTCAAGCTGCGTGAGGGCCAGCCGATCGGTGCTCACGTCACGCTCCGTGGCGACCGCATGTGGGAGTTCCTGGACCGCACCCTGTCGCTGGCGCTCCCGCGCATCCGCGACTTCCGCGGCCTGTCCCCCAAGCAGTTCGACGGCCGTGGCAACTACACCTTCGGTCTCACGGAGCAGGTCATGTTCCACGAGATCGACCAGGACAAGATCGACCGCGTCCGGGGTATGGACATCACCGTGGTCACCACGGCGACCAACGACGCTGAGGGCCGTGCGCTCCTTCGTCACCTCGGCTTCCCCTTCAAGGAGGCGTGAGCGAGATGGCGAAGAAGGCTCTGATTGCCAAGGCTGCTCGTAAGCCCAAGTTCGGAGTACGCGGCTACACGCGCTGCCAGCGCTGCGGCCGTCCGCACTCCGTGTACCGCAAGTTCGGCCTGTGCCGCGTGTGCCTCCGTGAGATGGCTCACCGTGGCGAGCTGCCGGGCGTGACCAAGAGCTCCTGGTAATCCTGCCCACCCGTCGCCCGACCACCGCCCCTCAAGGGCGGCCCTTCGGGCCGACTGGCTGGATTGGATTCCTGAGCTCTCGGTAAGTAAAGGGCGGTGTCAGGTGCCCACCCCTCCATGGCTTAGGCTAGGAGGGTTGGGCGCCTGGACGCCCATACGACTTACTACGCCGTAGGTCCACCGCGCCGCACCCGTCCCGTCTCGGATCGGGGAGAGGGATGGCGCACCAGGAAACCCCGGCGAGAGAGGCCGAAGGCCAATTCATGACCATGACTGATCCGATCGCAGACATGCTTACGCGTCTGCGGAACGCGAACTCGGCATACCACGACTCCGTGACGATGCCGGCATCGAAGATCAAGTCTCACATCGCGGAGATCCTCCAGCAGGAGGGCTTCATCACGGGCTGGAAGGTCGAGGACGCCGAGGTCGGCAAGAACCTCGTCCTGGAGCTGAAGTTCGGCCCCAACCGTGAGCGCTCCATCGCGGGCATCAAGCGCATCTCCAAGCCCGGTCTCCGGGTGTACGCGAAGTCCACCAACCTGCCGAAGGTGCTCGGCGGCCTCGGCGTGGCGATCATCTCCACGTCGCACGGGCTCCTCACCGACAAGCAGGCCGGCAAGAAGGGCGTAGGCGGAGAAGTCCTCGCCTACGTCTGGTAACGGAAGGGAACGGAGGAAACAGCTATGTCGCGTATTGGCAAGCTCCCCATCACGGTTCCCGCCGGCGTGGACGTCACCATCGACGGCCGTACGGTGTCGGTCAAGGGCCCCAAGGGTTCCCTGAGCCACACCGTTGCCGCGCCGATCGACATCGCCAAGGGTGAGGACGGCGTACTCAACGTCACCCGCCCCAACGACGAGCGTCAGAACAAGGCCCTGCACGGCCTGTCCCGCACGCTGGTGGCGAACATGATCACCGGCGTGACCGAGGGTTACGTGAAGAAGCTCGAGATCAGCGGTGTCGGTTACCGCGTACAGGCCAAGGGATCGAACCTCGAGTTCGCTCTGGGCTACAGCCACCCGATCACCGTCGAGGCGCCCGAGGGAATCACCTTCAAGGTGGAGACCCCGACCCGCTTCCAGGTCGAGGGCATCGACAAGCAGAAGGTCGGCGAGGTTGCGGCCAACATCCGCAAGCTGCGCAAGCCCGACCCGTACAAGGCCAAGGGCGTCAAGTACGAGGGCGAAGTCATCCGCCGCAAGGTCGGAAAGGCGGGTAAGTAAGCCATGGCATACGGACAGAAGATCCTCAAGGGCGACGCCTACAAGCGCGCCGCGATCAAGCGCCGCCACATCCGGATCCGCAAGTCGATCAACGGTACGGCGGAGCGTCCTCGTCTGGTCGTGACCCGCTCGAACCGCCACATCGTGGCCCAGGTGATCGACGACCTCAAGGGTCACACCCTTGCGTCGGCGTCCACCCTGGACACCTCGATCCGCGGTGCGGAGGGCGACAAGTCGACGCAGGCCAAGCAGGTCGGCGCCCTGGTCGCCGAGCGCGCCAAGGCCGCCGGCGTCGAGGCTGTCGTATTCGACCGTGGTGGCAACCAGTACGCCGGGCGCATCGCTGCCCTGGCGGACGCCGCCCGCGAAGCCGGACTGAAGTTCTGAGCCGGTTCCGTAGCTAGCGGAAACAGAGAGAGGTAATTCCAATGGCTGGACCCCAGCGCCGCGGTGGCGGTGCCGGTGGCGGCGAGCGGCGGGACCGGAAGGGTCGCGACGGTGGCGCTTCTGCTGCCGAGAAGACCGCGTACGTTGAGCGCGTTGTCGCGATCAACCGCGTCGCCAAGGTTGTGAAGGGTGGTCGTCGCTTCAGCTTCACCGCGCTGGTCGTGGTGGGCGACGGTGACGGCACCGTGGGTGTCGGTTACGGCAAGGCCAAGGAGGTGCCGGCCGCCATCGCCAAGGGTGTGGAGGAGGCCAAGAAGCACTTCTTCAAGGTCCCCCGTATCCAGGGCACCATCCCGCACCCGATCACGGGCGAGAAGGCCGCGGGCGTCGTCCTGCTCAAGCCTGCTTCCCCCGGTACCGGCGTCATCGCCGGTGGCCCGGTGCGTGCGGTGCTCGAGTGCGCCGGCGTGCACGACATCCTGTCGAAGTCGCTCGGCTCGTCCAACGCGATCAACATCGTGCACGCGACCGTGGCGGCCCTGAAGGGCCTGCAGCGTCCCGAGGAGATCGCGGCTCGCCGTGGTCTGCCCCTCGAGGACGTCGCTCCCGCGGCTCTGCTGCGTGCGCGTGCCGGGGCTGGTGCTGCGTAATGGCTCAGCTCAAGATCACGCAGACGAAGTCGTACATCGGCAGCAAGCAGAACCACCGTGACACCCTGCGTTCCCTTGGTCTCAAGGGAATCAACACGCAGGTGGTCAAGGAGGATCGTCCCGAGTTCCGCGGCATGGTGCACACCGTCCGCCACCTCGTGACGGTCGAGGAGGTCGACTGATCATGGCGGAGAACAACCCGCTCAAGATCCACAACCTCCGTCCCGCCCCGGGCGCCAAGACCGCCAAGACCCGTGTGGGTCGTGGTGAGGCGTCGAAGGGCAAGACGGCCGGTCGTGGTACCAAGGGCACGAAGGCCCGTTACCAGGTTCCGGAGCGCTTCGAGGGCGGGCAGATGCCCCTCCACATGCGCCTCCCGAAGCTGAAGGGCTTCAGGAACCCGTTCAAGACCGAGTACCAGGTCGTGAACCTCGACAAGCTGGGCGCGCTGTACCCGGAGGGTGGCGAGGTCACCGTCGAGGGGCTCGTCGCCAAGGGTGCCGTTCGCAAGAACAGCCTCGTCAAGGTCCTCGGCCAGGGCGAGATCTCCGTGGCGCTGCAGGTGACGGTCGACGCCGTCTCCGGCTCCGCCAAGGAGAAGATCACCGCCGCCGGCGGTACCGTCACCGAGCTCGTCTGAACACCACAGGCGTCTCGATGACTTGAGCGATCCCGACCGGGGATATCCCACAAATGGGGTATCCCCGGTTGGTCGTTCCAAGGGGGCAGTCTCGCCGGTAAGGTGGCCTGCACTGCCCACTTTCACAAGATGCTTCCCATGGGGCACCTTGGGCGGCAGTCGACCGTTACACATGTCGTCGTTCTTATTGGACCTTCAAGACCGTCACCCTTGACGCAGTTGCGCGGGGGTCGCAGGAGGCACCGTGCTCACCGCGTTCGCCCGGGCGTTCAAGACGCCCGACCTGCGCAAGAAGCTGCTCTTCACGCTCGGGATCATCGTGGTCTACCGGGTCGGTACCCACGTCCCGATCCCCGGCGTCGACTACACGTCCGTTCAGCAGTGCGTCGACGAGGCGTCCGGCAACCAGGGCCTGTTCGGTCTCGTCAACATGTTCAGCGGCGGCGCGCTGCTCCAAATCACGATCTTCGCGCTCGGCATCATGCCGTACATCACGGCCAGCATCATTCTCCAGCTGCTGACCGTGGTGATCCCTCGTCTGGAAGCCCTCAAGAAGGAGGGCCAGGCCGGTACGGCGAAGATCACTCAGTACACGCGCTACCTGACCGTCGCGCTCGCCATCCTGCAGGGCACCGGCCTGGTGGCCACCGCCCGCAGCGGCGCCCTGTTCTCCGGCTGCACCGTCGCCGGCAGCATCGTTCCGGACCGCGCGATCTTCACCACGATGGTCATGGTCATCACCATGACCGCTGGTACGGCCGTCGTCATGTGGCTCGGTGAGCTCATCACCGACCGCGGCATCGGCAACGGCATGTCGATCCTCATGTTCATCTCGATCGCCGCGACCTTCCCGTCCGCGCTGTGGGCCATCAAGACGCAGGGCACCCTGGCCGACGGCTGGATCGAGTTCGGCACGGTCATCCTCGTCGGCCTGGTCATGGTCGGCCTGGTGGTCTTCGTCGAGCAGGCGCAGCGCCGCATCCCGGTCCAGTACGCGAAGCGGATGATCGGCCGCCGTTCCTACGGCGGTACGTCGACCTACATCCCGCTCAAGGTGAACCAGGCGGGTGTGATCCCCGTCATCTTCGCCTCGTCGCTGCTCTACATCCCGGCACTGGTCGCGCAGTTCTCCAGCGGGACGTCGGGGTGGAAGACCTGGATCGAGTCCCACCTCGTCAAGGGGGACCACCCGTACTACATCACCCTGTACTTCTTGCTCATCGTTTTCTTCGCGTTCTTCTACGTGGCGATCACCTTCAACCCCGAAGAAGTCGCCGACAACATGAAGAAGTATGGTGGCTTCATCCCGGGCATCCGGGCTGGCCGACCGACCGCTGAGTACTTGTCGTACGTACTCAACCGGATCACCTGGCCGGGTTCGCTGTACCTGGGGCTGATCGCTCTCGTGCCGACGATGGCGTTGGCTGGTTTCGGGGCAAACCAGAACTTCCCGTTCGGCGGGACCAGCATCCTGATCATCGTGGGTGTGGGTCTCGAGACGGTGAAGCAGATCGAGAGTCAGCTTCAGCAGCGCAATTACGAAGGGTTCCTCCGCTGATGCGTATCGTCCTCGTCGGGCCGCCGGGTGCCGGTAAGGGAACGCAGGCCGCGTTCCTCGCCCAGAACCTGTCGATCCCGCACATCTCCACGGGCGACCTGTTCCGGGCCAACATCAGCAAGCAGACGGAACTCGGCAAACTGGCGAAGTCCTTCATGGACGCGGGCAACCTTGTCCCCGACGAGGTCACCATCGGCATGGCCAAGGACCGCATGGAGCAGCCCGACGCGGAGAACGGCTTCCTGCTGGACGGCTTCCCGCGCAACGTCTCGCAGGCCGAGGCGCTGGACGAGATGCTGCAGTCCGAGGGCATGAAGCTGGACGCGGTGCTGGACCTGGAGGTCCCGGAGGAAGAGGTCGTGAAGCGGATCGCCGGCCGGCGCATCTGCCGTCACGACTCGGCGCACGTCTTCCACGTGTCGTACAAGGCGCCCAAGCAGGCGGACGTCTGTGACGTCTGCGGCGGGGAGCTGTACCAGCGCGACGACGACTCCGAGGAGACCGTCCGCAAGCGGCTGGAGGTCTACCACACGCAGACCGAGCCGATCATCGACTACTACAAGGCGCAGGGCCTGGTGGTCACGATCTCCGCGCTCGGCAAGGTGGAGGACGTCACCGCGCGCGCCATGGAGGCGCTCGAGCGCGAGGGCGACGCCGCCTAGCGTCGGCTCTCCGCAGTCGTTCCCCGTACGTCGTCGCAGCCGCGGTTCCCCTCCGGGGGGCCGCGGCTGCTGCGTGGGTGCACGTATCGTTGAAGACACCCGTCCCTCTCCCCGGTCCGAGAAAGGCCCCCGCCGCCATGGTGCAGATCAAGACCCCCGAGCAGATCGCCAAGATGCGTGAGGCGGGGCTGGTCGTCGCCGCCATCCACGCGGCGACGCGTGAGGCCGCGGTGCCCGGGGCCACGACCAGGGACCTGGACCAGGTCGCCCGCAAGGTGCTCGCGGAGCACCACGCGAAGCCGAACTTCCTGGGCTACGGCGGGTTCCCGGCGACGATCTGCACCTCGGTGAACGAGGTCGTCGTGCACGGCATCCCCTCCGACGAGGTCGTCCTCAAGGACGGGGACGTCATCTCCGTCGACTGCGGCGCGATCATCGACGGCTGGCACGGTGACGCGGCCTACACGGCCTTCGTGGGCTCCGGCCACGCCCCGGAGCTGATCGAGCTCTCCCGGGTGACCGAGGAGTCGATGTGGGCCGGCATCGCGGCCATGAAGCAGGGCAACCGGCTCGTGGACGTCTCCCGGGCCATCGAGACGTACATCCGCCGCCAGCCCAAGCCCGGCGGTGGCCGCTACGGCATCATCGAGGACTACGGCGGCCACGGCATCGGGACCGAGATGCACATGGACCCGCACCTGCTGAACTACGTCGACCGTCGCCGCGGCAAGGGCCCCAAGCTGGTCCCCGGCTTCTGCCTCGCCATCGAGCCGATGGTCTCCCTGGGCACCCCGAAGACCGAGGTCCTCCCGGACGACTGGACGGTCATCACGACCGACGGCACCTGGTCCTCCCACTGGGAGCACTCGGTGGCGCTGACCGAAGAGGGCCCGCTGGTGCTGACGGCTCCCGACGGGGGCAGGGCGAAGCTGGCGGAGCACGGGGTCGTGGCGGCGCCGGATCCGCTCGCCTGAGCGGTTCCGTGGGGCCGGGTCCCTGTCCGGACGGCGGCTGCGGTTCCTGGGGGCTGGTCGCGCGGTTCCCCCGCGCCACCTCCCGGAGCCCCGCGCCACTTCCCGGCGCCCCGCGCCCCTTCCCGGCGCCCGGCGCCAGGTCGCGTCACAGGCCGACGCGTGCTTAGAGATCTTCCGCACAGGGCAGACTCCCTCGATTCGTCTTTCCGGGTGCGCTGTCGTAGACTGACTCGTCGGCTCTCGTGCACCCGCATGTCTGCATGCGCCCGTAAGGGAAGCACCGAGAGTCGATCAAGGTAGTCGATTCGAAGGGCGAAGCGTGGCCAAGAAGCAAGGTGCCATCGAGATCGAGGGCACTGTCGTCGAGTCTCTTCCGAACGCCATGTTCAAGGTCGAGCTCCAGAACGGCCACCAGGTCCTGGCACACATCAGCGGCAAGATGCGTATGCACTACATCCGCATCCTCCCTGACGACCGGGTCGTGGTGGAGCTGTCTCCGTACGACCTCACGCGTGGCCGGATCGTCTACCGGTACAAGTAGATCTTGCCCAGGCCTCGCGCGAGCGGGGCTGCCGGCAACTGACCCGGAGAACCTCACCCCATGAAGGTCAAGCCGAGCGTCAAGAAGATCTGCGACAAGTGCAGGGTGATCCGCCGTCACGGCCGGGTCATGGTCATCTGCGAGAACCCGCGCCACAAGCAGCGCCAGGGCTGACGCAGCACCACCCTCTGCGACTTCGCAGACTTCGCGCGACGCGAGCTGAATTGTTCATACGCAGGACCCAGGCATCACAAGTGATCGCCTGACACCCCCGGTTCGGAGGCCGGGGACCCAGTTCGTACCTGGTACGGCGGCTGGGACTCGGTTCTGCGGAAGACCTCCGAAGATCAACTGGAGCCATTGAATGGCACGCGTTTCCGGTGTTGACATCCCGCGCGAAAAGCGCGTGGAGGTCGCCCTGACCTATGTGTTCGGCATCGGCCGGACCCTTTCCCAGCTCACGCTGGCCGAGACCGGCATCGACCCGAACACCCGGGTTCGCGACCTCTCCGAAGAGCAGCTGGTCGCGATCCGCGAGTACGTCGACAACAACATCAAGACCGAGGGTGACCTCCGTCGCGAGATCCAGGCCGACATCCGCCGCAAGGTCGAGATCGGCAGCTACCAGGGTATCCGTCACCGTCGCGGTCTGCCTGTCCGCGGTCAGCGCACCAGCACCAACGCCCGCACCCGCAAGGGCCCGCGTCGCGCCATCGCCGGTAAGAAGAAGCCGGGCAAGAAGTAGTCCTCAGCGGACGCTTATCAGCGGTCTTCGCTGTAGGACCGACCACCTCCCGTAGGAGTTATAGATGCCCCCCAAGGGTCGTCAGGGCGCTGCCAAGAAGGTGCGCCGCAAGGAAAAGAAGAACGTCGCTCACGGCCACGCGCACATCAAGAGCACGTTCAACAACACGATCGTCTCGATCACCGACCCCTCGGGCAACGTGATCTCCTGGGCCTCCGCCGGCCACGTCGGCTTCAAGGGCTCGCGCAAGTCCACCCCCTTCGCCGCGCAGATGGCCGCCGAGTCGGCCGCCCGCCGCGCGCAGGAGCACGGCATGCGCAAGGTCGACGTCTTCGTCAAGGGCCCGGGTTCGGGTCGTGAGACGGCCATCCGTTCGCTTCAGGCGACCGGTCTCGAGGTCGGCTCCATCCAGGACGTCACGCCCACCCCGCACAACGGCTGCCGTCCGCCGAAGCGCCGCCGCGTCTGATCCGACGTACGGCTGCTGCATCTGAGGTTTCCGGGCGGTACGGCTCTCAGGGGCCGTATCGCCCGTACCCTTGCACATAGCACCATCGGGCTCTGCCCGGTGCATCAGGGCGTCAAATAGCGGGCGCCCCTGACAGAAGGAACGCACCATGCTGATCGCTCAGCGTCCGTCCCTGACCGAAGAGGTCGTCGACGAGTTCCGCTCCCGGTTCGTGATCGAGCCGCTGGAGCCGGGCTTCGGCTACACCCTCGGCAACTCCCTGCGTCGTACGCTCCTCTCCTCGATCCCGGGTGCGGCGGTCACGTCCATCCGTATCGACGGTGTCCTGCACGAGTTCACCACCGTGCCGGGCGTCAAGGAGGACGTCACCGACCTGATCCTCAACATCAAGCAGCTGGTCGTCTCCTCG